>CAXHFZ010000104.1:0-4992 GCA_964016325.1 uncultured Candidatus Poseidoniales archaeon
AAGCTTTCCTTTTTAGTAAGTCTAAGAGCCTTCCAGGGCATGCTACTAGTATTTCCACTCCTTTTTCCAAACCTCTGAGTTGCTTTCCATATGATGTTCCGCCGTATACTGAGAGTACTTTCATCTTTGATTCCCATGCTAGCGGATCTAAGACGTTCCTGATCTGCTCCGCCAACTCCCTAGTTGGAGTGAGTATCAGTGCTGTCGGCTTCTTTGGCTCAGCGGGAACGGTTCGGGAGATCAATGGAAGACCAAAAGCAAGTGTCTTTCCAGAACCCGTGGGGGCCCTGCAACAGATATCTCTTCCTTCCATTGCACTAGGAATAGCTTCGATTTGAACTTCGAAGGGCTCAGTGATACCTTGATCGGCCAAACAACCGACCAACCTTGACTCGATTCCTAAGTCTGAGAATCGAACCACTGGAAACCCTACAGGACGCCTCCGCGTAGGTACCCTATTTAGTATGGACAGTTGAGTATACAAGATTATGGCGAAACCATCTATCTGCCTGACTTACGGCTCTATATTTTCCTGTTGAGTCTTTCTCCGGATATAATCAGAGTAATTTCCAGGCCAGACCCATAGACTTCCATCTCCTGGCAACTCCCAGATTGTATCACAAATCTTGTCTAAGAAATATCTGTCATGGCTAACAGTGATGATAGCTCCTTCGTAATCTCCCAAGGCTTCTTCGAGAGCCTCCTTAGCATCGGTGTCTAAATGATTTGTCGGCTCATCGAGAAGTAACATGTTGTTTTCTCCCAATAGTAATTCAAGTAATGCTATTCTGGCTCTCTCTCCTCCACTGAGTTTTCCCAGAGGGACAGTAACCATGTCCTTAGTGAACTGAAATCTCCCCAGTAGGGACCTGATTTCACCATAATCCATCCTGGGCCTAAGGGCTCTAACTTGCTCTACTGGATTCATATCAAAATTCAGTGACCTGTGGTCCTGGTGGAAGTAACCTATCTGCACCCCTGGTCTAATATCTATCGTCCCAGAGTCGAGCTCGATCTCCCCGGTTATTAATCTCAATAGAGTGGTTTTACCAGCTCCATTTGGACCTACTATTCCGATTTTCTGACCTCTACGGATTCCTACCTCTAGGCCATTAACAATTGGTCTTTTTAGTCCATCAAAAGTAAGCTTAGCATTATGGAAATCTAATACCTCAAGGCTGCTCTTCTCGATTGACTTTAGGTTAAACTTGAGATTCTGTCTCTGACGGGGTTTTAGTGACTTCAGCCATTTCAATTCTCTTTGAGAACGATTAATCATAACATGTTTTTGAGAAACTGATTTATCATACTTATTTGCCCTTTTCATCGATTGCATAGCACCTAAGAGCCTCTTTATTTCTTTCTGGGCCTTTTCTATCCTATCTTGTAATGTCTGTAGAAATAGCTCTTTTTGATGTAAAAATGAGGTATAATTACCACTATACCCCTTTAGATGAGCATCTTGAATTTCTACTATATTGTTGCAAACTCGATCTAAAAAGTACCTATCATGGCTAACTATCACTAATGCACCATCGAAAGTATTCAGGAATTTTTCCAACCAATCAAGGGTCTGAAAATCCAGATGATTGGTAGGCTCATCCAAGAAGAAAACATCTATTTCTCTCAATCCTACTAACTGTCTCGCCAATGCTACCTTGGCCCTCTCGCCTCCTGATAGCGAGGATAGGGGCATGTCCATCGGATGGTGTGCTAGATCCAGTGCCTTCAGAATCTCTTGAGCATGCCCCGCAACATCCCCTCCACCAGATCTTGCCATCAGACTTTGGAGCTCTTGGTACCTATCCATTGCTGGTTGCCAGTCTCCGTCGTAAAATCCGGGGTCGGCCATCATTTCTTCGATTTTGGAAATCTCATCTTCCAATTCTTGAAACTGCCTCCCTCTCCTGTTTAGTTCCTCACCCAAAGTTGCTTCCTCGACGATATCTCTTATCTGAGTGAGGAATGCCAGTCTCAGACCAGCAGCGTAAGTAACATCCCCTAGATCTTGATCTTGATTACTAATTGTCCTGAGAAGAGTTGTCTTCCCGGCTCCATTATGTCCTACTACACCAATTCGATCGCCTTCATCTATCCTGAGGTTGATTCCCTCTAGGACAGTTAGCGGCCCGAAGGCCCGATGGACATCATCGAGTCGTATTAGCTCCCTTGCCACGAGACTGCGCGTGGACTTGGGTTGAAGTGCTCATCGGTCACAATTGCTCAATTAGGATGGCAATGCTCATGAATGACAGTGTGTCGTTCGCATATATGGCGTCAATAAGGGAATACTGGAAATCTCTAGACGGAAAGAAAAAACTGTTCTCTCTTTCCGCCGTGATGTTGATGGTAATTGGTTCTGGATACCTTGGCATCGGGTATGTGATTGCATCACAGTCATTGGCAATCAATCCTGGTTGTGGGATGTGGTCAGAAAATACCCCCTCAAACTGGGACGTGGATGACGATTGGGAAAGTTTTGAACCTTGGCCAGATGCAGAAGAGCGTGTAGACATACGTAGGAATTTTGATGTTTCCTCATATCAAATGTCATCTTACGAGAATGTTTCATTCACTCCACGAGGAGATGCAGACATTACGCTTCGTGGTTGGTATGTGGAAGTTGATCAAAATGCCCCTGTAGTGATTCTCACACATGGGATGCCAATGAATGGGAAGTGTAAACCAGAGATGTTACTTATGCAGGCTTACTTATCCGAAGGAGGCATCAATACCCTTTCCTTTGATTTGAGAAATTATGGAGAGAGTGATGTTGTAGGGGACTATTTTGCCGTTGGACAAATCGAGTATAATGACCTCTTAGGCGCATACGACTGGTTGACTGAAAATAAGGGATACCAACCGGGAGAAGTTGGCATGACTGCCATATCTGCTGGAGGAGGAGCTGCAATTGCTTTCGCTGAAGAGTCGGGAATAGGCGCTATGTGGCTTGACAGTGCAGTCTTGGACTTCCCATTATTGGTTAACAACGAATTAGAAAGATTGGGTTTTCCAACTATTTTTGCAGGACCAGCGGTAAGAGTTGGGGGCTGGCTAGCCGGAGTTGGTCTGGATGAACGCTCTCCCATGGAGGCCGCTGATACTGCTGGAGACAGGGAAGTCTTCCTGACTCATGGAATGGACGACCCACGAGTATCAATCGTTCATGCAGAGAGATTTGAGTCAAGAATGCTAGACAATGGGGGGAACGTAGATACTTGGTATGTTGAAGACAGAGGACATGTAGACGCCATCTGGGGAAACTCTGATGAGTACAAGATGAAACTCGTTGAGTTCTTTGAAGTGGCTTTATACTAGGTTGTTTGGCCTAATCAAATCTAACAAATGCCATCTTCCATCCTCCTCCGCCATCAGAGCGACTGATGCAGTTGTCATAATTTCTAGTTCACCTGTGAGTTTCTCAAGAAGCATCTCACATCCTGGGTTATGGCTGATTATCATTTGAGTAGTATTTTCGGGAATGCTCACCGCTACCGAAATAAGAGTATCTAAGGAGGCATGATAAAGTCTCTTTTCAATGGATTTGGGGATCTCTGAAAGTTCCGGACCTAGGTTCTCAAATGTCTGGATTGTTCTTATAGAGCTACTAACAGAGATATGGTCAGGCTTCCAGCCCCTCCTTAGGATTTCTTTGGCTACAAGTGGTGAATCTCTGAGCCCCCTTTCATCTAAAGGCCTGTCATGATCGGCCAGACTGGGATCGTCCCTGCTACTATGGGCATGTCTCATGATCATCAAGCGTCTATTCATAGTCTATTCCTCAGAGAACTTTGGACTTCTTTTTTCTATGAAGGCTGCGACGCCCTCTGCAAAATCTTTAGACTGGGCAGAGGATATCATCAGTGCTCTCTCGAATTCCAATTGCGTCTCGAAGAATGTGGACGTGGAAGCGTCGAGCAGTTGCTTTGTAGATCTGCGACTATTTTTAGACCACTTTCCCCAATCTCTTGCGATTTTTATAGAACGCTCCATTAGCCCTTCAGAAGAGGTTATCTCATCAACAGCTCCAAATTCAAGAGCTTCTTTGGCCGTCCATACCTCATTATTGAAGAAGAACTTCCTACTTATTTGACTCCCCACTAGCCTTGGAAGTAACCATGTGGTCCCTCCATCTGGAGATGCACCTAATCCGAAGAATGCGGCCGCTATTTTTGCTTGTTCTGAGCATATCCTGTAGTCTGCAGAGAGAGCAAATCCAAGACCGCCACCAGCCGCCGCACCGTTAATAGCGGCAATGAAGACTGTCTCACTAGCTCTGATTTTTAGAATCAGGGAATGGAGGGAATTTGTCATTTCACTAACCATATTTCCTATGGTTCCGTCATCTATTGCTTCTGCAAATTCATCAATAGGACCCCCAGCACTGAAGAATCTACCAGAACCAGTAATTATGACTGCCCTGCACGAAGGATCTTCCATAAGAGACTCTATTTGGCTGACTAATGGTTGGAAATTCTTTGGATTGAATGTATTTCTAGAAGCTTCTGATGACATAGTGAGGATTGCAACTCCCCCTTCTTGACGTTCTACGGTTGAAGACATGGTTGTCGAATAGGGGACTCATTATTGAACTCCATGAAGGTGATAAGTCTGAACATACTGGGATGTACATGATCAAGCGAGACGCCATATACATTGATGGCAATTGGGTTCCTGCCAGTGGGGGAGAAAAAATTGAGGTCATCAATCCAGCTACAGAGGAGGTAATCGGCACTGTTCCTGTCGGGACGGAGGACGATGTTAATGATGCAATTTCAGCTGCAAGGTCGGCTTTTCCATCGTGGTCTAAGTCTAGTATAGAGGAGCGTCAGGGATATCTCAATGCGATTTCTGCCGCTATCTCGGAAAAAGGAGATCAGATTGCAGAGGTAATCACCTCCGAAGTTGGGACTCCAATTAACTATTCAAAAATGGCCATGGTTGGAACTCCAAGGGTGGTTGCTAGGTCGTATGCTAAGATTCTTGAATCAT
>CAXHFZ010000105.1:0-4834 GCA_964016325.1 uncultured Candidatus Poseidoniales archaeon
ATTTAGCACTCTACAGGACCATACCTGGGATGACAGTAATGCACCCTTGCGATGATCTATCGGCTGAAGAGCTGACGGTACAGCTTCTTAATCACGGTAATCCATCATATACAAGGACGGCAAGGAACAAAACTCCTCGAATGTACAATGAAAAAACTTGTAAGAGTTTGAAAATTGGAAAGGGTTCGGTCCTAAGAGAAGGAGAGGACGTGGCAATTATTTCTTGTGGAGTGATGGTATCAGAGTCGATGAAAGCCGCCGAATACTTATCCTCCAAAGGCATAGAGGCCACGGTAGTAGACATGCATACACTCAAACCACTCGATACAGAATTGATTGACGAACTAGCAGGAAAATGCAAGGGACTGGTAACAGCTGAAGATCATTCAGTCATTGGAGGATTGGGAGGTGCCGTTGCTGAGCATCTCTCATACAGCGGTGGCACCCCTATGAGGATGGTGGGAGTATCAGATAGGTTTGGCGAGAGTGGGACTCCTCAAGAGCTGATGGAATCTATGGGGATAACATACGGAGATATTGCTATCTCGTGTGAATCGTTAATGTCCTGAATTGTAATTAATTTCAACATCCATAGGGTTTCATTCATGAAGTGTCTATGCGACCGCCCTCTATGGACGCCTCTGAAAGAATAAAGGGAGTTCTAGATGGTTCGATACAACCCTCTGAAATCAGTGGCGACGAAGAGCTCTACTTCATGGCTGAGAGAATCTATGGAAGGGACGCTTTGGAGAACATGGGAGTGGATCCCCCAGTAAAGCCTCCAGAACTTGGAGTTACGACATTAAACGGCAGTGGTGGAGTTGAAATGCCTAAGTCTGAAAGTCCTCAGGAGCAGAAAAATAATCAAAAAATTAAGGTTAAGAGAAGACGTTTATTCATCCCCCTGATCATGTTCTTGTGCCTGGTTATTTCATCATACAACGTGTCCTTCGGGCTCGGTTCTGTTATCACATTGTGTTCGGAGGAGGAGCCGATACAGGAACCGGGAATGAGCACCTCATCTCACCTTAACGAGAGTGGTACTTTGTACATTGTTTGGAATATATATGGATTAAACAACTACTCAGAGTATGTTCTGGATTGGAGTGTTTCTCAAAATGGATCTAGTGTGGTTGTCGAAGACGGAACTAGTACATGGAACCTTTCAGAATCTGCAAGAATCACCTCCTTTAATTGGATAATAGAAGATCCTCCTTACTCATACCTGTCTACATTGTCTGAGGATGGAGTTCCTGTAGCGTGGTCTAATGGCTCTGGAGAGCAGGTGATTAGTGTGCTTTCAGAATCTGGAGAGCAGAGTACTTATTGTAACGATAATACTAGATTAATTTGGACAGAATATTCAAACTTGGAGAGTAAAGAAGCCTGGGGCGAGGCGGGTACAGGAGGCATAATAGACGGTGCTCTGATAATGATGTTTGTAGGATTATTGTTAATCACGGCCAGAAAAAGATCCTAGTACATTCTAGCCAAATGATGCTTGTTGGTAGTTTGTTTTCCTGTTATTATGCAATTTCTGGGCTCTGAGTATTTTTCAACGCATTCACCTAGCATGGTCAACCCGGAAAGCTTCTCGATGACCTCCGCGTCGGAGTCGTTCCCACAGAAGGGAAAGGAGTAAACAGTGCCATCATGTAGAGTGGATGAAAACTGATGGCCGTCTTCCGACATGATGATATCTGGAAGTTCCACTACTAGGCTATTGAATACTTTATCTGCCCTCTCCCTGAGTTCATCTGAAACAGAATCCAAGGCGGTGACTATAGATTCCTCTAGATTTGCGAGGTTAGCTTCGTACTTCTTGCCGGTTCTCTCGGTGATGACGAAGCTACCAGAGTCAATATCTCGGGGCCCGAGTTCTAACCTAATCGGTATACCTTTGATCTCCCAGTCAAAATGTTTCACACCGGGCCTGACATCTCTATCGTCGAGGTGTGTCCTGATACCAATTTTACTAAGACGCTCATTAATCATGAAGATCTCGCTCAATACATCATCACGAACGTGGGTTGCGATGGGCAGAAGAACTACTTGGAAAGGGGCGATTGCAGGGGGCATTATTAGTCCCTGATCATCTCCATGCATTCCCACTACAGAACCCAACAATCTCTCAGACATACCAAATGTAGTTTGGTGACAAAATTTAGTTTCACCATTTGAGTCTTCATACTTCAAATCGAATGCCTTCGCCCATTGATCACGATAATGATGGTATGTAGCAACCTGCAAGGTCCTACCATTGGGCATTACAACATCAGCGGCCATGGTGTACCAAGCGCCAGGGAACGTGTCCCAAATTGGTCTCTTAGAAACTAGATTAGGGAGGCAGAGATCGTGCAAGATACTCTGGACCATATTCGCATCCTCTGTGATCTGTTTTGTGGCTCCCTCCTCATCCGCATGTACGGTGTGTGCCTCGAAAAAGTGGATTTCCCTAACTCTAATGAATGATCTAGTCTGTTTAGTTTCGTAGCGGAAAGTATTGACAATCTGGAAGGTCTTCAAAGGGAGGTCGGTATGGCTTCTTACCCATAGGGAGAACATTGTGTACATAGGAGTCTCAGAGGTCGGTCTAAGAAACATCGGAGAGTCTAACTCGTTTTCCCCCCCATGGGTTACCCAGTATACTTCTTTCTTGAAGCCGGAATCTTCTTCATCCATCCTGAGTTCTGATGGGTCCACTCCAGCTTCTCTGGCGGCCTTCAATCTAGATACTAGTTTGTTCTCCTTATCCAACAAATTTTCTGGTACCAGTAGAGGGAACCTATGTTCGTGATGATCGGTCATAGACATCTGATTTCTCGTAAGGGAGTCGATGAGTGACATTGCCCTCAAGCCATACGGCTTCCAAACATCCATTCCCTTAATTGGATATCTTTTGTCCACTAAGTCAGCTATCTCCACGATAGATGGGTACCAAGAGTTGAATTCAGACTTTGGAGGAATTCCTCTCTTAGCCTTCCCAGGGTTGCCCATGTATCGCCGTGTGCGGAGCTGGTTTGAATAATTCGTATCATGAGGCCGTTAATTCGCTATTAATGACTCGATTACCCGACAAAGAGAAGTAAGATTTGAAATTTTCGAGCTTTTTCCGGTGGAATCTAGAACCCATGCCCTTGGAGATTCAGGATTGTTAAGATCCTCTAATCTATTTGCAATAACAGCATCCAAAGAATAACGGGAGATCTGGTTGGATGCTTTCTCCAATAGTTTTTCCAAATCTGTGTTACTTTCTAGCTTGAATCCAATCGAGTAGCATTGACCCGTAGCCTTCAATATTACAGGAATATGCTTTTGTGTAGGAACCAATTTTATTTTAGTTCCTTCTTCAGAGCTTGGTATCTTACCTTTGAAAGGGGTCGGAAGATAATCTAGTACTGCGGCCGAAAAAATCCAAACCTCTGGTGAAAATGAAGAGGAGATATTGACTGCTTCTTCCAGCATTTCGATTGGGTGCTCGGCGTATTTTATTTGTGGTAGATTGAAATTGGGATAGTATTTGGTGCGACCCGCTAAGCAGTAAACATCATGGCCCATTCTGTATAGGTATTCTGATATTGACCAACCTGTTTTTCCTGTAGAATGATTGGTTATGCTACGAACATCATCTATGGGTGCAATATTCGATCCCAGAGTAATCGCTATTCTCTTTCTATTAGGAAGGTCGGAATTTAAGATATTGCTGAATTCTGCGACTATCCTGATATGACTTGGTTGCTTTATTTTTCCCTCTTTCTCTTGGTCGATAATAACATGTGATCCTTCTGAAGATAACTGAGAAAGGATTTCACTGGTAACTGGGTCATCAAAAAGATCTGAATGCATAGAAGGTACGAAAATTAATGGCGTATCTTTTCCTCTTGCTGCCGAAAGGGCCATCATCACTGGAGAGTCGATAATCCCATTCACATGCTTAGAAATTGTATTCCTAGTTGCAGGGGCGACAATGATTCCATCATAATCATCTAATTGCGACATTGAAGAGTCCCAATTAGATATGATATCACTATTCGATCCCCATGATAGAGCCAGTGGAGTGATTACCTTCGTAGCCTCCTTAGTCATCATCGGGGAAACATCTGCACCGTGTCTTCTGAGCTCTCGAGAAAGTTTGATTGATTCTACCGCGGCTATGCCTCCGGTTACTGCTAACAGGACCTTGCGACCGACCAGGGAGTTGCTAATTTGACTGACGCCAGTGTCTCCGGCCATGGCCTCCGATTGCCGAGTGATTCATGAGTGCGTCGCTCCCGCGAATGTTTGAGACTATGACTCGGGGCATGTTTTCTTTGACCCGACATATTTCCTTTCTACTCATCATTCTAGCCATAGTTCAGGTTCTAGTGATCCTTAGCTTGCCGTACGACAGGTCAATATTTTTCATCTTTCCAATGATATTCGGTATAATCATCTTGCCTGTTGCGATTACTGGTGCAGTTCTACTACGTCTTCGTAAGAGCCCGGGCATCTTCCTATGCACAATTTCCCTAGGCGCATTGGGAATTTGTTTCATGTTCGAAGGTTTCCTGGTAATGTTATTGGGCCCCTCTGCTATTGTTGGAGCCTTGTACGTCCTTCTCGGCATTTCTTCTGTTAGAAGGGTAAAACCACTCAACAACGTCTCATTCAGAAGATGGTTTGAGGGAATAAGTAGCTCTAAAGATGCAGTTCTGGCTGATGAGGAGGTAATGTCAATATGTCCCCATTGCTCCAGCATCTTAGCTGTAATACCATCTCTACTTAGTGAAGAGGATAAGTGTCCAGAATGTGATGGCAGACTCGTTCTCTAAGGCCTTTCAAGTACGATTGTGAT
>CAXHFZ010000106.1:0-4806 GCA_964016325.1 uncultured Candidatus Poseidoniales archaeon
CGGAGATGTGTATAAGAGACAGAGGTACGCCCGAACAGCCACAATGCGGGTTCTCCAGTCGTGGAGCCCAGATTGTTAGTGCATTTGCTAGGGAAGTAGGCCTTGAGCAATTTGCATGCGTGAACGTTTTGTCTGACTCGAGGGCCAGAACCGCTCTGAAGGAATGGTCTGATTTCCCTACAATCCCACAAGTCTTCGTTCACGGCGAGCTAATCGGTGGTAGTGACATAGTCCTCGAGATGTTCCAAGACGGTAGCCTTCTAGAGATGTACGAAGCCGGCCGAGCGTGAGCGCCAACACCCCACTGACCGATGATCGCCGTACGATGCTCATAGCACTAGCAGGTGCAGGAGCTATCTCTTTCGCCCCACTATTGTACAAATTATCTGAAACCAACCCTGCGACGGGCGCGTTCTTCCGAATGGCATATGCCGTTCCACTACTCTGCTTGATTGTTTTTTTATCCAAAAAGAAGGAGACTCGTGATATCCGATCCAGGAGACTCACTTTCTTGGCCGGGTTAATTATAGCATTTGATTTCCTGGCATATCATAGCGCTATAGACTACGTTGGGACAGGAATCGCTACACTTGTAGGAAACTCGCAGGTTATCGTTGTGACATTGGTAAGCTGGAAAATCTTGGGGGAACGACCAAATCGATCTATTCTTCTTTCGTTACCTGTTGTTGTAGTTGGTCTTGCACTAATCTCAGGAATATGGGATGGTGAGCCCTATGGAGAGGATCCGACGAGAGGGGTACTAGCAGCAGTTTTAGCGGCGTTTTTCTACTCATCATTTCTGATCCTCTACAGGTACTCGAACAAACAGATGGCCCCCGCCGCTAATGCCCAACTGGACTCTACCCTGGGAGCAACGATAGGTCTTCTATTCCTAGGACTAATTCCGATGGAATCGATAGGCGTACAACAAATAAGCTTCGAGATAACATGGCCAAGCCATGCATGGCTTCTATTACTGGCTTTTTCCTGCCAAGTTGCCGGCTGGATAGCAATCACATACGCACTCCCTAGACTTCCTGGAGCGCACACTTCCTTTGCAGTACTTATCCAACCAGTGTTAACTATTATTTGGGGTATTTTTCTTCTTAAGGAAACCCCCTCCACTCAGCAGTCAGTAGGGATGGTTCTAATTTTCATCGCTATTATCGCAGTTACAATGTTTGGTGATGCCAAGGCTGAGCCTGAATCTGTTTAGGTGTACAGGGCGAGAGATAATTGCGAAGGGATGGGATGCACTCAGCGAGAACCAGTCGGCCCCGTACGTATCCCACTGAGGGTAGGGGATTGATAATCGTTGTCAGTAATAGTCGCAAAAAGTACTGATTCAGTGGTTTATCAGATTAAGATACAGAAAGAACCTCAGGACCGCCTTCCGTGACGTAAACAGTGTGTTCAAACTGACCAACATTTCCTCTATCCTGATCGCGCAAGGCAGAATAGACTTCCAAGAATCTAATCGAGGTCAGCTTCTTCACCAGTTGTCCCCACTTCCGCTTGAGAGACTCCTCATCCTCTTCAGGGAAAGGCTTCTCCAAGAGAGGGAATGCCCATCGTTCAGCGAATGGAAGGGTGCTATATCTCTCTTCAATGTAGTGAGCCAACCTTGCGCCCAGGGGCTTAAGCTTCTTCTTTGCCAGAGCTTTTCTAATATTGACATTCCCGGTTACTCTGAGTATATTGGACGAATTGTGTGGATTCACATTCTCCACTAAACCACTCTTCCCGGTAGTATTGAATGGTTCAACCGCGTATACTCCACCTTTCTCGACTGAGCCTTTGAAACTTGGATTATTGGCCCCACAAGCGTACATAGGAATTGAAACCCCATCATGCAGGCTCCATCTTTCCATTTTATGCCCGCATAAATTAGAAATCGGTAAGAATCCAGCGTCCTTCGCAACCTGTTCTGCGGCGGCCCCCACTAAATGCCAAGAAGTTCCCGGATGCATCTTCTCTACAGCAGCATCTCGAGCATCTTTCGCGGCCTTGATTTGATCGGTATGATTTCCTGCATTTCCAACTTCTAGCGTTATCGCATTGTCCCCTAGAGCTCCTTTGATATGAACGCCTACATCTAGCTTGACCAAATCACCCTTCTCAAACACCATTTCCCTTTCCCATCCCTCTGGAGGACTAAGTTGGGTATTGGTAGTATAATGAGCAGCCATATCATTAACAGAGATGGTTACGGGGAACGCGGCTTGACCTCCGTGTCTACGAATAAATCTCTCAGCGGAGTCAATAACATCATTCCAGCCCTTGCCTGCGACAATCTCCCCTTTGATCCCCTCCAAGGTTCTTCGTGCGACGTGACCAGCATCCTTCCACTGCTTCAAATCTGACTCTTCAACCAATCAAAAACCTCCATTTTCTTCACTAAACCTTCTCTCAGCACCTTGGTTCCTGTAGTATCGGGTGAGCGAGTGGAGGATTCCCACGATATCAAGGTACTGGGTACATCCCCACCGCATAGTCCGCTAACGAATGGTATGTGTGAACCATCAGTCGAAAGAGAACGAGCAGCCATGGCTGGATCATTTTCGGGCGGACTTCCAGAAATATTTGCACTAGTAGCTGTTATTGGACCGACTTCCTCGATCAGTCTGACTGCAGTATTGTGAGATACCACTCTTAACGCAACTCTGTCTCCTCCGAGCCTCTCGTCCAGTGTGGATTTTGAATCAAGAATAACCGTAACTGAACCAGTGGGAAAATGATCTAACAATGACACAACACCGTCTGGAATATGTGCGATTTTCCTTGCCTGCTCAAGATTTGCCACTGCAAGACTTACTGGCTGGTCCCCCTCTCTGTTTTTCAATGAATATAGTAGATCAAGTGACTCACTAGTTGGCAAGCATCCCAACGCAGGCTGTGTGGAAGTCGGATAAACAACACATAACCCTCTTCTCAAGCTAGATACTGCGTCCTTCATGGCATCTACCTGATATGTCTTCTATTAGCAGGAGGTAGGGAGTCTGCCTGTGCAACAATCGATCCAACACTTAGATCGATATTTGTCTGATGCGTATGTCTTTGGAATATCCTAGCCACCTCATATGATCCTACAATCAAATTTACAATCGGAATTAGATATACTAACTTCCTGAAAGCCCTGCGATCCCACATCTCACTGGTCATTTCACTTCCATCGTCAACTAATACTGCTAGCCCCATAGATCTCTGTCCAAGAGATCTAGAAAACATGATTCCCGTCAACCTCCAGTAAAGCCAGTGTGAGGCCAATAATATGAAAGTATACGCTAGAGAATGATGTGTGGAGTCTTCCCATGTCTTGAGATTCCACACATTCATCAGCTGGAACCTTGTAACAAGCATCAAAACAGTCGTGACAATAACGACATCAATCGCGAAAGCAGTGCCCCTCCTCGTTGCGGATGCTAGAATAGTGCCTTCAGGTATTTTCCAATGGTCAGCGTTCTGTTCTGCCACAATAACTCTAGCTAATGAACCACCAGATGGAGAAAGTGAAATCGGTGAATCATGGTCAGCCACGGTACTCCCTCAAGCCATCCCGATGATGTGCCACGCCTCAAGGTTATGTTTCCTAGCATGCTCAATCCAAGAGGCCCAATTCTCATCATTCCTCAGAGTAGCGGGGTCTCCTATAACCACTAAACCCCTCTTAGCCCTAGTCAGCGCCACATTCAATCTCCTCGGATCGGATAGGAATCCGACATTTCCTTCCGAGTTAGATCTTACACATGAGAAAATTATGATTTCCTTCTCCCTTCCTTGATAACCATCCACAGTCTTCACCTCCAAATCGGATAGGGCCTCTGGGAGAATATCTCGAATAGCTCTAACCTGAGCTGCATAAGGAGTAATGACTCCAATTTGGTTTTGCCCTATCTCACCAGCATTTACTAGGTCCTCTACGATTTTTGCAACCCAAGAAGCCTCAGCCTTATTCTCCTTTGAAGCCCCATCCGGTCCAGCTACCTCCCCTCCTTCAACCGGCAGGAAGGCGATCGGTCTATCCCAATCCGGCCACAGAATACCAGCAGGGGCTTTCCTATCGGATCCTGTTACCCCATCCTCCAATTTTCCATCATAAAACATCTCGTTAGGGAATTCCGATATCCCTGGGTGCATCCTGTATTGTTTTGTCAACAAAAAGGGGGTAATGCCCATATCCATGATTCTCTCGAATAGAGATTTATTCAACCCACCATCCCCAGCTCTTCTGGATATAACTGTTGGAGATAGCTGCTTGTGGTCCCCAACGAGAACAATCTGTCTGGCGCCTCTGACAATTGGCACTAATGTGGACGGTTCTGTAGCTTGAGTGGCTTCATCAATCAAAACCTGACTAAATCTTCTCCCATCCAAAAGCTCGTGTCCGGAACCTATGCAAGTACAGCAGAGGACCTGTGCCCTATCCAAGATATCGTCTCTCATCTGGGCTTCAATCCTTCTCACTTCCTTCCACCCCCTTCCTAAATCTCTGTGAGCAAGCCCCTTCTCCTTGCCCCCCCTCATACCCTTGATTTTACGACCCAGCTTCTCATTGAGCTCTAAATGATCTATGAGGTCTTTCCTAAGTGGATGCTTTTCCATGAGAGCGTCCATCGTTGCCTCTCTCAAACCTTCTCTCACTTTTACTGGCTGTCCCAGTCTCACGGCTCTCACACCTAACTGGAGTAATCCTTCCAATAAATTGTCCACAGCGACATTTGAATCTGCCACCGCCAGTATAGTACCCAAATCTTGCTGTGACCACGCCTCAATAATTCGTACTGCAGTGTGTGTTTTTCCCGTTCC
>CAXHFZ010000107.1:0-4806 GCA_964016325.1 uncultured Candidatus Poseidoniales archaeon
AATCCTCTATCCATTGATCTTTGTAAGCCTGTCTTTCTGGATTTGCTGAACCATTGGGGAGATATATGTTAACGCAATGCATCCCCTTGTGCATGGTATGCAAAACTCTACCCTCTGGATCCCTGCTTTCATCCAGGTCGGTATCAATTCCCCTGCCAATCTCCTCCATTCCGACCCTGGAGCATGACATCACTCCCGAGTATCCCTTTCTCTGTGCGGGGTGCCAAATGACATCGTATCCCTCTGGCTCCGACCAACCCTTTGGCATTTGTTCAGGGAGGGCCCTTACCTCTTGGAATAGCATTACATCCGCATCGATCTTTTCTATGAAATCATACAGGCCCTTTCTGTGGGCCGCTCTGATGCCATTCAGGTTCCACGTGACTACTCTCATATCCTTTCCTCATTGAGACAGGTCTTTGACTTTCTCGACTAGGTTCATATTCCTTATTCTGAGAATTCCAACAGGTACCATTGCCACAGAAATCAGCAATACCACTAAGATAAGCTGGATAGCAACGTAAGGGACCAGGACCACTGGGAAGTAGAATTGCCATGTTGAGAATTCGGCTGCCAGACCTAAGGCGCCACCAAAGGCGAAGATCACTCCAAGCAGTCCTCCTATCAAACCAATAATGGTACTTTCGAATAGAAGCATTACTGAAAGACTTCCAGTAGATGCCCCTAATACCCTCAAAGTAGCCAATTCGAAATCCCTCTCAGCGAGATTCATGACCATCGTATTGAACATGACAGCCAGAGTGAATATGAATCCCAACACCATTATAGTACCCAGAACTTGTGTTTGTTGATCAAGTAGGGATTCTATGCCCCTAAGGAGTGATTCCCTCTCTTGAATTCCACTGGATAATATCCCAAGCTCCTCATCAACGGAAACCCCCTCTGGGAACTCCAGGTAGACTGCTGTAGCGTTGAATCCAATTACCCCTGCCAAGTCTGTCTGATGGAAGAACATAGTTCTAGAAATCTCCCCTCTCACAGATCCTACAATGTTTACTTCCAATTCGTTACCAGATATTGATACCGATTGTCTGTCCCCCACTTTCCATCCGGTCATTTGTAATGACCCCTCATCCATCATGACCTCTGTTATGGCAGTGTTTGGAGCTGGTTCTGAACCGTCAATGATTTCCGTCTGCCTCATTGATTCACCATCTCCATAGCCACCCAGTCCCACTAAAACGAAGCTTCTCTGAAGTTCTGAAGAGTCAATTAGGGTTCCGACAGGGGCCTCGATAACTATCTCGTATGAGGCGCCTTTATCGATGGCCCACTCTACTACTTCGGACTCCCCGTCGGGCTGAACGAAAACCTGTGCATCCCAAGTTTGACCTTCCCTCAAACCCCCTACTACAGTATCATTCAATGCGACAGTCATCATCTGAATCGAACCTGCCAGCATCAGAGAGATTCCTACAGCAAGGAACGTCATCCCAAGTCTCGCTGGCTTTCTGAGGCTCGAACGAACTGATAGTCCCAATAGGGTGGGCATCCAGCTGGTTAGTGTCTGCAGATAGTTTGATCCAACTCTGATCTCAGAGCTCCCACCAAGAGCCTCTAGAGGATCTATTCTAGTCGCCTTCCACGCAGGGTAGACACCAGAAATGAAAACTATTGACATGGTGATACCCGTAGTTGAGAGGTATATTTCACTGGGTATTTCTCTCTCAATTATTGGAATCCCCACTATTCCCTCATAGAAATCGAGCATTCCGTTCATACCATATGGACCGGCTAAAGATCCAATTAGACAGCCGAATCCCCCGATTACTAAAGGAGCGATGAGATACCCCGACATTATCGATTTCCTGGGCAATCCAAGGGTCCTGAGGATGGCTATCTCGCGAGTCTGGCTCTGGACCAGCCTCTGTAAGCTGAGAGCTATTGTAATGGCAGCGATCAGTTGGATTAGGACAGTAAACGGGGCGGCCATTGTCTTGGAGCCCTCTAGATCTAATCTCATGAGCTCTACAGACTCGACCTGTCCCCTATCTCTTATTCGTCCGTCCATGCCATTTTCATCCATAGAACTGGCGATGGCCTCCTTTACTCCGTCCAACTCCTCGCCCTCATAAGACTCAGTGTCAGAAAGGTCGAAGGATGGAGTACCCGATATGTCCAGAACTATGGTATTTGCAGATCCCTGTGGCAAGCCCGCAAGCCTCTCCATTCCAGAACTGGAAAGGTAGCCGACGACAAACTCCCCTGATTCAGGGGGGAATAGAGATCCTTCAGGAGCCATGTAGATGTGCAATGGATGGTATGCGAAACCAACTATTGTGAAATTCATACTTCCTTCACCTACCCCAATGGTTACCACGTCTTGTAGGCTTAGAGAAAGCGCCTCCCTAACATGCTCGTCAATCACTATCTCGTCCTCTGCCTCAGCCGGCATGCCTTGGGAGTGTCCATCTGGGAACCATGGCTTGTCTACATCGGAGTCGTGAGGTATCCCGTGCCACACGGAGTTGATTACGTTCTGACTGGAGTCCGTCATGTGGAACATCGCACCGTTCATCACGATCCTGCCCTCGCATTGATCCAAGGGCTGAGCTCCCTCGGGCCAGGAGGCCTCAATCTCTGAGCAGAGGGATTGAACCTGATCTGAAGACCAGATGGAGCTCTCATTATCAATCCAGATATCTGCTAGATTGCTTCCCGAATCACTATCCTCATAGATTGAGTCATACATCGGCCCTAGATTTGCTGAGTATCCCCCAAAGGTTATCCCTGCAAAAACACCAACAAAGATCATGCCTATCACAGCGGAAAGTCGAAGTTTTGTACCCCAAAGACTCCTTGCGAGTCTCTTATTCAGTAGATTGGAAGAGCCGAACATTCTTTCACCTCAAGAAATGGTAGCTTTCTCGCTTGAAACTGTCTTTTCGTCCGATACTATCCGACCACTATCTATCCTGATAACCCTGGTTGCATAGACGATCAGGGATTCGTCGTGAGTAACCAGGACAGCCGTAATGTTCTCCTTCTCACAGGCCTCGACGAGAACCTGCATCACCTTGTCGGAGGTCTCAGTATCCAGATTCCCAGTGAGTTCATCGCCTAGTAGAAGAGTGGGCCTCTTGGCTATACTTCTGGCAATAGCAACCCTCTGTTGTTGCCCTCCGCTAATCTCTCCGGGGAACCTATCCCTTTCGGAGTGGAGGCCGACTAATCTGAGCAGTTCCTCCGCTCTGGACTTGTCTCTGTTCCCGGCTAGCTCCTGAATGAGCGAAATGTTCTCAATCACCGTAAGATCCTGAAGGAGGTTGAAGAACTGGAACACGTATCCTATATTCTCCCTTCTGAATGAAGTCATTTCCTCTGAGTTTCCCCTAGGAACTTCTGACCCCATGAAGCTGTATGAGCCGTCAGTTGGGCTATCCAAGGCCGATAGGCAGTTCAGAAGAGTGGTCTTTCCTGATCCCGAGGGGCCCAAGAGAAGAACCCTCTCTCCCTCGTCTATCTGAATATTGATTCCATCAAGGGCCTTCACAGTTCCCGCAGGAGTTTCATAGTGTCTCTTTACATTATTCATTGACAGGAGTGGCATGATAACCAATCCACTTGGTTGTTGGATATTGAGGTATCGTCTGGGGCTACTGGACGCCTGATCTAATCTCTTCGGGATGCCATTGAGGCCCCGAGGAGGGCAATTGCCCCCAAGACAGCTCCGAATCCTGGCAATACAGGCGGATTAGCCGATGATTCTGATGAATACTGGGAAGCCCAGTTATCGTAAATCTCCATCTTGTCAATCTCCTCGCCATCATATTCGCTCCATTCGACATACACCTCATCACCAGGAGAGACTAGCCCATCCCCATCGTGGTCAGTGTAAGTGATCGTAACACCTTCCGCGTCTCCCCCGATTAGGGGGATACTGAATTCGTTTGTGCAGGTGCTTAGATCCGGCTGAACCATTTGATCCTCATCCTCGTCATACTCCTCCTCACAGTCGCTGAGGAAGTGAACTTCAAAGTCGGTTATCGGAGCGTTAAGTGTCTGGTTGTCCGCGACAAATCCAGTAGCGTCATTTCGCTCCATACCATCACTATCATCTTCACTGTCGTCATGATCACTGTCCACCATCATATTGTAGAGAGGCTCGAATTCAGAATGATCCAGACCACCACTGTCATCATTGTCATACATGTCAAACATGTCGTGAACATCGTCGTGCTCACCATCGGCAACATCGTTGACATCTATGAATTCAGTTGCCGTGAGATGTCCGTCACCATCAGTATCAAAGTGACTGAAAAGGTCATCGAGACTCTGGGTGTTTTCATCATCGGGCATCATTCCGACTAGGTTATCGATGAAGCACTGCATTTCATTGATGTCAATGAGATCTGATGGTGCATCGTAGTCGCACAACTCAATCAAATCCTCTACGTCCTCGGTTGTAAGGAAGGATTGGTCTGAGTCTATCGGCGCGTCCTGATTTTCATTGTTCCAGTATGTAACAAACTCTTCTTGAGACATGTTGCCATCTCCATCTGAGTCAGTCATATGCATTACATCCTCAGGTGATGGTGGTCCATCGTCATCGTCGTCTGCGTAATATCCCCAATCGTCGTCTCCGTCGTCACAAGAACCATCGACATCAATGCACACACAAGATTCTCCATTTGGACATTCAGGAGTTACTCCTGGCCCTTCAGGGCACAGAATTCCCCCCATTGATTCAGCGTAATCTTCACCGTCATTTGAGCAGTAGAATGCGTAATCGTCGTCGTGGTCACTGTGGTCGTAGTTGTGGTGGCCCCAGTGGTCGTTGTTGTC
>CAXHFZ010000108.1:0-4763 GCA_964016325.1 uncultured Candidatus Poseidoniales archaeon
ACTATACACGTACTCAATGTGTTCAGGAATGCAGGAATCGTATGGCTAAGTGATACTTACACTGGCTGGAGCCTGTTTCCCGGCTCAGATATTGATATGTTTGATTTCACACATAGTTATGCTGCAAAGGTGGCCAGTCTGTTCGCCATGTTCCTATTGGCCACGGCCCTTTTTGATCTGTTACCAGAGTTGCACCGCCACATATTGAGGATCTCTAGACCGGTGACCAGGGCTTTCACAAGGTCTAACACCAAGTCATCTTGATCTTAATTTCTCATAAAGCTCGCCCGTTAATGGCATTTGGTGTTCCCATGCGAATTCTTTCATGACCCTAAGGGCCTCCTTCTCCAAATCCGAGTCCCCCACGAAATCCGTGACTTCTATTGTTGAGTTTCTTGTATTGGCCTTGAAAGCTGCAATGGGCTCTTCCTTATGGAATACTAAGTAAGCCGAACCGAAACCGAATCTTTCCCTCAGGATCGATCCAAAATAGTGAATCAATGGGTCCGAGGGTGGAATGACCAAATCCCTGGTTTTTGGGATCTCTTTCGAATCTAAAATTTCCTTCCTTCCCCAGCTGATATCATGCTGGTCGTCTACTAGGAATCCTTTGATTAGAGTTCCGTCCTCTTCAAATTCATGTAACACATCGCTGATCTCCTCTGGGGAGAAGGGAGTTCCTGCCAGTCTCTCAAGTTGCTTCATGGAAATTACAGGATATTCCTTAACCAGTTCCCTTAGATAGCTCCTTTTTATGGACCATAAATCGGAATTCTGAAGTGACTCTACGGTCTTAAAGCCCCCTCTGTAGTCCTGAACTAGGTGCCCACTTCTCACTAGTGGTGAGATAAGCTTCCTGAATTCAGCCCTCCGCATGGCTAGCCTCTCCATGAAAACCGATGGATCGTTATGATTCCTAAAGAAATCTAAGACACCGAAATCGTCGTCATTGGGGGGTGCGTTTCTAATTGCCAGTAATCTCTGGAAATGTGGAAGTCTGGCCCAAACCTGATGGCCCCTAAGATTAGTTCCCTGGTGAAGTTGCTCGGTTGCGGCCATGGATTGTAGATCAACTCTGAACATTTCACAACGTCCCCTAAGTGCGAAGTCATCCCTCAATTCATCAATTTCCTTCAGAGCATAGGTTTCATTTTCCCATCTGCTTATCTGATGAATATTGTGCGTGTGGAAAAGAAGTCTATTCACCTCATTTCTTGGCCTAGGTTCCACGATTCCCCCACGTATGTATCTCTCTCCGTCTCCCATGGAGACGAATCCAAGATCAGAAAGTATACCTTGGATATTTTCATCACAGTCATGTACTGGAACTCCATTGAAAGAGTGCATTACTGAGACATCTACCAATCTGTCACGATAGTTTTCAAGAAGCTCATTGAATGTTTCCTTGAATTCGTCCAGGTAGGAATGTGGAATATTCACGTCCTTAATCTCAAGATAGTCGTTGACCACGAACATCAATATCCTGCCGATCGGATCTACGCCTTTGAAAACAGGATGATACCAGCCTTGCTTCAGTATCATCCTTACTTCTTGGATGAAGCGACTACAGAACGGGTCTGACTGTGCTAAAATTCTCATCTTTCTATCTTCTGCTAAAGGCGAGAGTAGCTTCTCAGCATCCTCATGAGACGAGTAATAGTCTGTAGGATCGGGCTGTAATGCGACCACTCTGCAAATCGTACCCTCATTTTCTAATTCCCTGAGGACCTCGGCGAGCTCTTCAACAGGCCTGCTGACGAAGAACCTCAGTGTATGCAACCTTACTGGCCCTATCTTTCCTATTAATTGGGCTAGTGCTTCAGGAAAGTCTAATGGCTCGACGACCCCGTGAATTTTCCTAAATAGTGCTATTGATCTCTTTCTATTTGGGACATCTAGATATTGCTTGGCAACAACAAGCTGTCGTTCTAGGTTAGATATGGCCCTCTTGATGCTTTTCTGGATATGTTGGTTTTCCTTACCTCGAGGGTACTCAGAAAGAAGTTCTGTTCTTGTGATGCCGTCTTCAGGAATTTTCTCTAGTATTTCTTCTTCTAAAGATCCAAGCCAAGGTTCTGAACGAAGTCCCAGAAGCATGGGAACCTGATCGAGAGTTGTGTATCCTACCCTGTTGTGCAACAGTCTTCCGTTGTATACGTCAGAGTCATGCTTGAAGTCTTTCCAGTCTCTGAACCTGAAGTTTTTGACCCTATGGAGTAGCTCGTCCCTTCTCTGAATCAAAGCTAGTGACTTTATAGCTTCGGAGGGTTCAGAAAACTCCGTAAATGATTTTTGAAGGAGAAGTGTCTGGAGAGTACGATAATCCACTACTTCTACGCTACCTCCAGTAATTCGATATTCGTCTACTCTAAGGATAAACTCCCCTTCGTCAGTTTGGGTGAAGAAGCCTATTGATACCAAGTTCCTCATCTCCAGCTCTTGTAGGACAGATTCTACCTGCCCCAGGGGGAACGGTAGCCTGTCACTGAGTTGATCGAGAGTCTGTGGACCTTCCGAGCCAAGCATGTCAAGTAGCTTCAGTCTGAGGCAGTCTAGAGGGTCGGAAAGACTTGAAGAAGCCCATTTTGAGGGAGTGCCTCCAGAGAAGTCTTCGGCTATCTCATAAGTCAGACCGCCAGTGTAGAGGGCTCGTAAGTCCTCCATCTCGGATGCGCCTGCAACTGCAAGACAGCCAAGCGTACCATGAACTCCTGCCATTCTAATGGAGAACCATTTATCGTCAATTTGCTTATGGTTTGTATTCCTCACCTTGGTAATCAATCCCCTCTCTGCTAGTTCGTGTACCCATTGTCGGATCAAGGGGATTTCGATCTCACTGAGCTTCGAATTGTAGAGTGGATTGGTGAGGCCTCGCTCAAGCCCCCCTCCCATATCCATTAATCTTAGAAGATCAATAGCATTCTTCGGGGTGGCTACTTTTGACTGATAGTACTCCGAAATCGTCTCCTTATCCAGATCTGTGGCCAGGGATCTAGCACCCAGAAGACGCCTCAGGATTTCTGGATCTACATCCTTGATTAGGTAGGCTCTAGTCCTCAGGCTCAGAAGATCCTCAAATGCCGACATGAATAGAGTCATTCCGAGGGGCGAAGGCATTTTCACGCGCCTATGTACAATCCTGACATCTTCGCTATCCATTCTGGAAATGAAGTTACGTAACTGCTCCATGTCTAGATCGCCATTTAGGATTTCACTCATTGCCTCTCTGATTATTACCGAGCCTTCCATCTGGCGATGTTTTGTCATGATCGCCTCTGCCTTCTGCTGGAACTGCTTCGGACTAACTTCCTCAGCGCCGATTCTTCTTGGATTCAGCATACTCCTGGATGAAACTTCCCTGAACCTCTTTGAGAATAGTTGGGAATCCATCATATATCTTTGGAGTATTTCCTCGCTGGTGTCGTTCCTAAATACCTCTGGAATCTTGGAGATTTCAACCTCATGGCTCAATTTTGCCATAAAACCATTCTCGTCAAATGAAAGCTCGTGAATGATTATATTTTCTTTAGAGGCGATTCCAGCAAAGAGATACCCCAAGGCTAGATTGAATGCTCTTCCCCTGCAGGTAGTCACAACATAAGTTGGCAGAGGAGAGTCTACCTGCTCGATAAGTATCCTGTCATTAGAAGGAACTTGGAACGTTGTAGCAACATGCTCGTCGAGGAACTGTTTCAGAGCCAATGCGACGGGCCTGTTGAGCTGTAATGCTTCTGTCAGGATTGGCTCATAATCGGTTGCCATTCTTGCGCCTACAGAAATCTGACTCAATAGTCTTAGCACAGCCTGACTTAATTCATGTGTACGACTGTTTGCCTCGCCTGTCCAAGAGGGTATTGTTGGCCTGTATCCGGTTGCAGGAGTGACATTTACCCTAGTCCCCCTCACACTTGCTACCCTGTACGTGGATCCACCCAATAGGAATACGTCTCCATTCCTGAGACTTGACACGAAAGAGGATGAGAGCTGTCCCACCAAAGTTCCGTCCCCAGTGAAAACCAAGTAACTGTTATCTGGGGCAATAGTTCCTATATTGGTGTAGTATATCATCTGCGCAAATCCACGCTTTCCGAATCTATTATCCTCCCAATCAAGCCAGACTCTTCTTTCCTCATCAAGCATGTCCAGAACTTCTATGTAATCATCGTAAGGAAGTGACTTGTATGGCCATGATGATGTCACGAGGGAGTAGGCATCATCGATATCCCACTCTTTTATTATGGTAAGACCGATTAGGAATTGTGCCAGGACATCCAGTGAATTCTGAGGGAATTTTAGTAAATCCATTTCTCCCTCTAAGATAGCCATTTGCAATGCAACAAGTTCCATCAGATCATGGGGTGAGGTAGGTAGGAACCTAGCTCTCGGTAGGCCTCCGACCTGATGGCCTGCCCTACCTATTCTCTGAAGGGCCGTGGCGATTGAGCCTGGAGATCCAACTTGAATGACTAAATCAACCGAACCAATATCTATTCCCATTTCAAGGCTGGAGGATGAAACAACACATCTCAGTAATCCATTCTTGAGCTTGCTTTCCACATCAAGTCTGATTGCCTTATCCATTGAACCGTGATGTCCCTCTACACCTTCCATCCCAGCAATCTTCAGTCTCTGAACTACTGTCTCGGTCATATTCCTGGTATTGACGAAAACCAACGTAGTCGTATGAGCCTCTGCTAATTCTTTGATTCTGTCTACATTCTGTCTCTTATACACATCTCCGAGCCCACGAGACTCAGTAGGAT
>CAXHFZ010000109.1:0-4712 GCA_964016325.1 uncultured Candidatus Poseidoniales archaeon
CACGACGTCATTCGTCGGCAGCGTCAGATGTGTATAAGAGACAGATCCAAGACTGTCAACATATGTAGTTGGTATCATTGGCATTATGCTTCTTATTGCCGGTACCCAATCAGCATTGAATCGTCGAAGATGGAAATCTCATATGGCTTATCTGAACGCTATTTCCGATGACTCAGAAGATGACTCAGAGGAAGTTGATGACATACCCGCGCCGGTTGTTTCTCTGGAAGAGGAAGAAGAAGATGAGGAAGATGTCTACGACGACGACGACATTGAACTCGTCTGATAGTTTGAGGCAATGTCCGAACGACGCTCCATTCCTCTTAAGAGCCCTACTTTCCGCCCTAGGTAAGAGGTGAGTAGCTTGGGCTCCATTGTGAATCTTTCAAAAGACACGAAGTCGGCCAGAAAACACCGCTCAGCAATTACATTCTCGCTCTTGATGCTCCTTTCTTCGTACTCAGCTTTGGAGTTCAGTGCTTGGGAGGCTTTAGCGTCTTCAGATCAGGACGGAGACGGACTATCGTACGGTCTGGAATTCTACATCAATACACAACCTCAAGACTGGGACTCAGATAATGACGGACTTCCAGACGGGTGGGAGTGGCAGTATGGACTAAATCCTCTATCTCAGAACGGGGACAATGGATCTACTGGAGACCCAGACGGGGATGCATTTACCAATCTCAATGAGTATCAATACTCTATGCCCTCTGGCTGGGATTTGCCATCTACTCCAAACGTGCTAGATAATGGGGTATGGTGGAACGGAACTGTTCCAGTCAGGGATTGGGATGAAGAAAGTGCCATGCAACTCATTCAAGGTCTAAATTCTGATGGTGCAGATGAAGACCCTAGAGGAAATATTTGTTTTAACACATTTGACGATGATAAGGATGGAATGGTGGATAACTTCGACGGAGATGGCGATGGTGATGCTAACTGCTCTAGTGATGATGATGACGGCGACGGTATCGCTGATGAGGATCCAGATGGATGGGACACCGATGGGGATGGAATGCCCGACGGATGGGAAGCCGCTAATGGATTAGATCCGACATCTAACAGTAATATGGATGGTACATTCGGAGATCCGGATGGAGATGGACTGATCAATCTTAAGGAATATGTCAATCCGGCATGGGGGACTAGAAATGGCTCTACGACTCCTCCTACGCAGTATTTCAGACCCGGCCCACTAGCCATGACTGCAACCGAATCGCCTTGTAATCCAGTATTGTCACTGGGTCCCGGGGGATGTCAATTTCTAACTGCCGAGGTAGATGGCATTACATCCACTGACCCGCAATCAAACGATACAGACGGCGACGGTCTAAATGACTCGTATGAGGCATTAATTCTCTTGACAGACCCTACCTCTGTTGATACTGATTCTGATGGCATCGAAGATGGGGTTGAGGTCAATGGCCAATACGGAGATCCACCACAAGCCAGTGACCCTAGGAACAACAATACAGACGGGGATCAATTCGATGATGGGGAGGAGGATCTCAATGGCAATGGCATAGTGGATATGAATGAAACTGACCCAACCAGGATAGAGGATGCAGGAGACTTTGATGGCGATGGTATTCAGAATTGGGAGGAGAACATGACATGCACACTCTGGAACGTTTTCGACACAGATGGAGGGGGGGTATCTGATGGTGATGAAATTCTACCTTTCCATAACTCTGATCCCTGTTTATCAGAAGAGGAACTTACTCTCCAAATAATTGCATGGGACTCAGTCACATCCTCCCTAACTCTCAACTCGACTTCTGAATTAGATCAATCACCTATAGATTGGAGACAGACAGATGCCCCAATGGCGTACTATGTTATATCGAACGGGACTCTTGTAGAATTTAGATATGAAAGCATAGATTCAGACGTACTCAGAAGCGTTAACGTAGACCTGCCGGCCAACACCTCTACAGTCCTATTCACCAACTTCTCGTGGTGTTGGGATGCTGTTGCAGGGGCAGTTAATGATCCAATTTGTGACGATGACTACTCCGATTCGGATGGAGACGGACTTGCCGATTGGGAGGAGTACCTGTCAACATGGGGATTCCCCACCAATCCTAATCTTGTCGATACCGATTCGGATGGAGTAGAAGATTTAGATGAAATTCTGAATGGTACTGACCCTCTTGATCCGTGTGAAAACCTACTAGACTCCGATGGGGATGGTTTGAATAATTACTTTGAAAATACAACAGGTTGCGTAGTATTATTTCCTGGCATGGGGGGGAACTTCACTAACGATACTTACTTCACCCTGTGGAATTTGTCAGATACCGATAATGGAGGAGTGACAGATTTCCAGGAATATATAGACGGTACAAATCCTCAAGATAACCCCAATGATGATAGAAATCCTGTCGACACAGATGGAGATGGAATCCCAGATACAATCGAAAACTCAACTGGAACTGACTGGAGAGATCCCGACACTGACGGAGGGGGCATCCCAGACGGACAGGAGTGTACCTCGGACTACTGGGACGGCCTCTGTGAAGACTCTCCAAACAATCCATGGGACCCGTCGGACGATATTTCTCCTAATTCCATATACCTCTATGCCACGAATCAATCATCAATACTAAACCCTGAGAATAAAATCTACTGGAGATGGCACACTTATGATCAATACACTGGGATATCCTGGGGCGTGAATACCTCTCTTGTAGGCAATACCGAGATGGTGCCCGGATTCTCTACAACACAAGGGGTTTCAGATCTGCAATTCTGGGATAACTCGACCCTAATGGGCTGGGAGATTAGTTACAGAGGGCCGGGAGTGGCTGATATCGGTGAGGAGCTTATCCTGCCTCACAATACGGTAAATTTCACAGGGTGGACTGATCCAACAGCAGGATTAAATTTTTCTAACTTCACAAGGGATGTAATTGCAGATGGTTCTTCTATTGATACAATGTTTATCACCACCCCCCAAGTAAATATCACTCAGGCGATCAGAGACAACTCTACCGTGTTTACGGGAACCGACTATGCCACTGATCTTCCCCCGTTCTTCACCTCTAGGGGCAATATGAATGAGTTCGTCTCTGGAATAACACAATCGATAATCAATGACTCCGGAGCTTTATCGGCTTGGGATAAAGTATCTGCTATAGCAGACTTCATATCAGAAGGGAATGACACCATTACATTCCTTAGAAATAACAATGGAACAAATGTTCCTTCTGATTTAGAAGAAGAATCGGACATGGCATATTGGATTCTCAATAATTCATTTGAGGGAAGCTGTGACCAATTCACTTCGCTCTTTGCCGTCATGCTAAGAACTGCTGATATCCCTGTTAGGAAGGTAACAGGATTCTCCGGAGGTTATTGGAACGGTGAAGCTTTCGAAGTTTATGGAAAAGACTTTTCTTCGTGGGTGGAGGTTCACTTACAAACCAATCAAAATCTTGGAAATGCAGATTTGGGATGGATTCCATTCGAGGCTTGTCCTGCAATGTCACTCGTTGAGGTAACCGACGAGTCTTGGGGCCCACTGTGGTTGGACAGAGACCTATCTGGCCAGTCGATATGGATGAACGGCACTCTAAGGTTCACAGATAATCAGACATCCGTCGCAGGAGTAGGAGTTGATATGTATCTAGTCGAATCAAATATGACTAATCAAATTCCAGGCTTGGCTGCAGTTTCCCAGCATCTGATAGGCACGGCTGTAACTGACTCCAATGGCTCATTCAACATCACAGGAATGCCTAATGAAGCAGTTAATCCTGGCAATTCCTCATTGGTCTTAATGACTAAAACACTTGATTATGTTGGTTCCCAAGGTATTTTCTCGGGATGGAACGTAAACGTTACCGATGATATCACGCTAACCCTAAGTGAGCCTCAACCACTCACAGAACCAAAAATAGGAATAGGTGTCAATACTACCATTACTGGTTCAGTTTCCCTCGAGAATGTCCCATACAACGATGTTTCATTAATTGATAGTATGCAGATACTGATGAACTATACTACTTCACAAGATGGCCCAGTTAGTCTGATATCCAGTATCGGACCGGGGGGATATTTCGAGTTCTCAGTGTCTATCAATGAAAGCGAGCAAGAAGGACTAATTCCGGCCACACTTGATTATACAGGGTGGCATCAGTTTGACCTGAACAATGCGTCAGGTCCTGTTTTCCACATCAGGCCTTACTCAGAAACAATAAATCTGAATCTCACTCAGGCTCCAAACCTAACCATCTCACTGGAAGGGCAGGGATTGAACAATACAATATTAGAAATCAATAATAGAATTTATCTTAATGGTACCGCCCTTAGCAAATCTGAGGTACCTGAGTCTCTGAATGGGACCTTGACATTACAGATGAGGAGATCTGGTACTAACGCTCCTTTCCAAACCCTCAACTCCTGGTATCTGAACGATAGTGACTGGCTGTCTAATCCTGGACAATTCGCCGTGAATTGGACTTTCCTAGATTCTGATGTCCCTATTCCCGCAGGACTTGTTGAGATAAGATATCAATATCTGGCCGATCAGCTTTTCGCAAAGGATGAAACTACTGTAGTCGACCAACATGGCATAAAGAGCTACATCGTATTCAACTATACTATGATTCCAGCCCCTAAAGGAACCACATCAGATATTTTGGTCTCTCTATCCGATCACACTGGAGCAGAAATCACTACCTTCCCAGGCTTCTTTTCCCTTTCGG
>CAXHFZ010000110.1:0-4652 GCA_964016325.1 uncultured Candidatus Poseidoniales archaeon
AACTTAGTGTGGCAAAGCTATCCATATCGCCACTGCGAAGAGCGATAGCGCCATGATGTAATTCAACACTCTTGCAGACTCCGGAGTACTGAAGACCCTCCTGAGAACCGTTCCGAACGCCGCCCATGTCATCACTGCGGGAAGCCCGCAGGCGAGGTTCAGCAACACCAACAACACCTTTCCGGTGAATCCGGTGCCGAACAGGGTTCCGAAGGACGTCATCAGGACTAGGAAGTGGATCCATGCCTTCCCGTTGACTACTTGGATTGTCGCGCCAGTCATGAAGCCCAGTCTTTCCGATGCTTCTTCGTTTTGCTCAATAATACTCGAAGTGGCAATCTTGTAGGAAAGATAGGCGATATAAGCGGCGCCTACGTATGTTAGTAAATCGAATACGGTCTGGTTCTCCTCGATGAGGTCGGTGGCTACTGCTACAAATAGGCCCAAGGTTGACCAGCCGAATGCCATACCAGAAATCAGGATGAGCGTTCCACGGAAACCGTGTTGTGAACCATGAGCTGCGCAAAGAACATTGTTTGGGCCTGGACTGAAGCACATTGGTATTATGAAGGCCAGACTGGCAATTAGCAGTTCGATATCCATTAAGGACACCTAGGCTCTGGACATTAATAGCTCTCTGGCAGACTCTAGTCCCTTCTCTATATCGGACCACAAATCTTCAACCCCCTCGATACCAATGCTCATCCTAACGAAACCCGGTACAACCCCTGCCTCATGTCTGACTTCTTCAGGTACAAACATGTGACTCGAGTTGAATGGGCATTCAACGAGGCTTTCTACTCCTCCGAGACTGGTTGCCTCGAAGATGATATCCAAGGACTTCATGAACTTCAGAGCAGAGTCGTCGCCTCCCTTGATGACGAATGCAAGCATACCGCTTCCCCTTGGCATCGTTCTGTTGGCTATCTCGAAGTCTGGATGGCTTTCCAGAGACGTGTGTATGACCTTCTCTACCATATCATGACTCTCCAATCTCTTAGCAATTTCAGCAGAGTTTGTTACATGTATCGGCATTCTTGCATGTAGAGTCCTCATCCCCCTTTCAAGGAGATAACACATGTGTGGATCAGCGGCTCCACCGAAGTAAATTTTTGTATGGAAGATTTCAGCTATCAGTTGCTTCTTTCCTGCTACAAAGCCCGCAGTTAGATCTGCGTGACCCCCAAGATATTTGGTTCCCGAGTGAATCACGATATCGAAGCCCATCTTTATTGGGTTACATGACCAGGGAGACGCGAACGTATTGTCCACTACTGAAACTAATCCGTTTTTATTGGCGATCTCGGCAATTGCATTAAGGTCACAAACCTTCAATGTGGGATTTGTCATTGTCTCTGCGTAGAGTACTTTGGTGTTGTCCTGAATTGCTTGTTCATAACTTGATGGATCCCTAATGTCAGCCATTGTGACCTCGATTCCCATTCTTGGTAGTATCTCAGTTAGAAGCGCGTATGTGCCACCATAGCAATCGGGTGTTGCTACAATATGATCCCCTGTGGAAAGCAGTGTCATCAGGGTGGTAGATATAGCGGCCATACCACTTGAGAATACTTCTGCGTCCTCTGCGCCTTCCAATGAAGCTAATTTAGCGGAAACTACCTCTGAATTTACACTTGATATTCTGGAGTAGACTGGTCCGGTATGATGCAGCCCGTCGGCCCAGCCCTGGTACTTCTCGTCTGTGAGCCTGTAGGTTGATGTCAAGAAAATCGGAGTGGTTGCCGAGCCCTCTACCTCTACCATCCCAGAATGTACCGCTTTGGTTGAGAACTCCTTGTCTTTGTCACTGGCGTCCATAGTGATGCGAGAGTATATCTGGTCATCAACTCTGCGCTTTGCCATGGACGCGCAGATCTACTATTCATTGGTCATGGGAATCTATGTGATGTTGGTTCTCTATTCAACAAAGGTTCCGTACAGAATGATGGTCGAAAGAGGCGTGGAAGATATTCGTGCAGTATACTACAATAGGAAGATTGTGCATATGTTCGCCGGGGGGGTGGGGTCTCTTTGCGTGCCGTTTCTCTTCACTAACTTCTGGTACCCGATGGTCTGTGGAATTATACTAACCATATTCACGTACATCGCCCATGCTTCTGGAAGGAGAATGTACTGGTTTCAGACGGAACAGAATCAGAATGATGTGAAGTTCTCACTGATGTGGTGGGTTTCGATCACTGTAATTTGGGCATTGGTTGGCGACCCATGGTTAGCAATCATTCCTTCGCTATTCATGGCGTTCGGAGATGGAATCACAGGCGTTGTCAGGAATCTTGTGGTAAGAAAGAGGTCGAAGAGCCCCATAGGAAATGTCTTCATGTTCATTGTAAGTGCTCCTTTGGGCTGGTACGTTGGAGGTCTTGGTGATCCCTCTCTACCTGGTTGGGGGCTGATAGCCGCTGCTGTAGCTACGTTTGTGGAGAGATACGAATTCGGCCCCATCGATGACAATATACTAATCACTGTGTTCTCAACTGTTGTTCTGATGGTCGGTGTTTACTCGGGTCCTCTGTTCTGAGAGTTCCTCTGTCTCTGGGCCTCTACAGCCACGGCACTCAATGGGGCCTGGAGGTTGAACGAAGGGACGAATCCGGTCATGGGAATTCGGATTACCTCATCCGAATATTCGAGAATATCTTTCGAAATTCCTCTCTTCTCTCCCCCTACGATGAGTACTATGTTTCCTGTAAGGTCAATCTCCCAGGGGCTCTTGGTCCCAGTGTCCTCGACTGAGATAATCCTGAAGCCGGACTTCTTGGCTTTTTTCACAGCCTGTAGGCCGTCCCCCCAATGAACGGGAATGAATCTGTGGGCCTTCATTGATGCTCTTTTTGCCGCTTTCCTCTCTGTGTTAGATAATTCAGCATCCACAATTACTGCGTCTGCTCCAGAAACCTCTGCAGTCCTGATGCAGAAGCCGATGTTGACAGGATATGCGGCTCCTGCTAAAAGCCATATTAATCCTCCTGCTTCGATACTCTCGTCGAGATCCAGTGTTGGATCTCTACCAACCAATGCCAGAATTTCAGGGACCCCCTTTGAGTTATCTCGTGACATTCTCCATATGTCATTATCAGAGCCCCTGATGATACGTATCCCCCTATCACTGACCATTGTCAGGATCTCTTCCAGCTGTTCGCTTTCCGCCCCTCTCTTGACCAGTACGAGTCGGATATTCTCATTTTCCTTTAGGGACGCGAGGACCTCTGTTACACCACACCTTTGCATCATTCTCGTCGCTCCTATTATCTTCCCATTACGCCTACTATATTGAGGCAGACAGCCACTGTAGGACCTATCATCACAGCGAAAATAACCGTTCCTATCCCTACAGTCCCCCCCAGAGACCAGCCTATGACCACTACTGATATTTCTATTGCCGCTCTAACGTTGCCTATCGGATATCCCGAAACCCTACGCATTCCTGTCATCCAACCATCTCTAGGTCCAGGACCTAGGTTCGCTGTCAGGTAAATCCCACTGCCTATCCCAACCAAGGCAATCCCCCCAATGACCTGTAGCAAGGATTCAAGTCCGCCTTCAGGTGTGGGAAGAACAGGTAACATGTATTCAATAGCAACAGCGATTAGTATAGCATTTAGGATCGTGCCTATCCCTGGTTTCTCCCTGAGTGGAATCCACAACAATAGAACTGCGACACTGACAAAGAATGTTGCTTGGCCGATGGTTCGATCCGTCATCAATGCAATTCCCTCCGCTAAAACTGTCCAAGGAGTATTGCCTACACCGGCAGCCACGATAACCGCGTCTCCTGTTCCAAATATCCAGAGTCCGACACATAATATTAGCAGAGTAGAGGGCTTAGGCCTCGGTTCCATTGGATCTGTGGAGCTCCACCAGGTAACGGGGACGTCCTTGGCCGGTCTGAGTATTGAACGCAACGCCATGCTATCGAGAGGCCCCTATCTCCCTTGAACCCAATTGAGGTACTGTTGGGTACAATTAGCCTCCCACCATATTACCTGAGGGGTTTCGTAAGGATGGGTGTCATTGATTTTGGTCATCAAGTGCTCGGTTTTATTGATGGACGTCTTGAATTGGATTCTCCACTCTGAGCCATATTCTACCTTGTCTTGCCACCTGTATGTTGAGTCTACTAAATTTCGTTGAGCACAGGCTGCAATATTTTCATTGATTATTGAGAATATCCACTCTCCAACCTCTGCCTCTAGCCATTCGCCCGGAAGGGTTGTTTGAACTACTGAAATCGTCTCATTCATGACTATCGGAAGGGGTGAGGCGACAAGAAGCCATTGGCATAGTTTGAATGAGTAGTGCGTGTTCGGTGGTGCAAGGTGTGACAGTGGAATCGTGGGAAATGCCTATTGATACTGGTGAAGTACCAGCTGATGGCTCGGGTTTCGATGTTATCGTTGTTGGGGGAGGGCCGGGAGGATCTGCAGCCGCGGCATATAATGCTCTAAATGGTTGCAAGGTCCTTTTGATTGAGAAGGATGTTTGGCCCAGAGACAAGGTATGTGGGGATGCAGTAGGAGGAAAATCACTGTCCCATGTAGAGGAGCTGGGGGTTCTTCCGATGGTTCAGAGTACTCCTTACTACCAGGTTGATTCGATTCTATTCGGCAGTGCGAGTGGTTCTGAAGTAAGAG
>CAXHFZ010000111.1:0-4635 GCA_964016325.1 uncultured Candidatus Poseidoniales archaeon
TACGACTGGCAGAGATTCTTGGGCATGTTCGATACCCGGTCATCTTTCTGTTCTAGAAGCCTTGAGGGCCATCAAAGAAACCCATGATGGGACCCTATCTTTCAGAGATGGAAACGATGATGATCCGACAACAGCTATCTCAGTCAACGGGAGGCTCATAATTCCCGGAAGAGTGAGAATCGATAGTGTAGTAACATCCAGGGGGGACTCAATGAAACTAAGGATCGATCCAATACCTGGATCCGAAGTAATCAGGGACCTAATAGTCGATCACTGGGCCCTAGAGAGAAAGAGGGAGTCTTCTAGGCCCTGGATGGTTGCTGCTACCAGAGAGGGAATACAAACCCCACAAGGGGTCTTCGGTTCAATGAGTCAATCCACAGCTCTAAAGATCCACTCTCTTGCTGACTATGACAGTGCTCCACTTCTACATTCTAGTTCCGATGCTGTTCCTTATGCTAATGGCTTCCTCGGACCCGCAGTCCTGGCAAGTACATGGGCCCGACGCAACGATCCTAGGACGGCACCTGAGAGAGTAGCGGAATTGGATGCTATTCTTAGCTCAAGCAACGGTATCAAGGCAGAAACTGACTTGGCCCCTATTTTCAGGAGAGAAGGGTACTCAAAATCAGTATCCGAGGGATTACTTGAGGCCAGAACTAGTGCGATTGAAAACGACTCATTCAATGGTAAGCTTGGTAAGCATGTTTGGTGGTATTGCTGGACAGTCAAGAGTAGTGGAAAGGTGAATGATACAGTACTCTACAGACAAGTTCTGGGTCCCATAGGACTCCTTGGAAACCTATTCTCAGGAGTTACGGCGAGAATGTTCCTCGGATTCACCAGAACTGGAGGAAATGTCCTCAATAGTTTACAGGGAATGGTAGCGCCTCCTGCAGGAATAGGAAAAATGCCCAGACAACTCAATTCCTCTGTTGCCAATCATCATGAGGTGATCGCCATCTACAATGAATTGGATGGTAGGTTCTGATGCCTCTAAAGTACGCCTATCACCCTGGAAATGTAGCCCACAGTGGTTCACCGGAAGTAGCAGAGACCATGGATGCAGTTGCTAGAAATCTCGGCATAGAACTTACGCCCTTGGAGGGCGCGACATCCTGCGGAGCAGGGATCATCAAGCAGGCCAATCAACGGCTCCAGTTAGCACTCAACGCAAGAACGTTCGCGATGTCAGAGTCGCTAGGTCTAGAAATCCTTTCTCCTTGTGCTGCAACAGCTGGAAATCTGAAACAGGATCTAGAAAAGCTTCGTTCTGACAGTATACTGATGAAGGAAATTAATGACGTATTAATCAAAACATGTGGCATGGAATTCACGGGAAATACCGAAGTTCACCATCTCTTGCACGTCCTAGTTGATGAAATAGGACTTGATAAGGTCGAGAAACTGGCCGTCAATAAGTTTGATTTCAGGGTGGCACCCTACTACAGTCCCTATTTCCAAATGGAAGGGGCGTGCGGAGGGGACAGTGTCAACGATCCAGAATATTTCGAGAAACTGGTTCAATCTCTGGGGGGAAGGCCAATCGACTGGGAAGGTAGGGTCCTCAGTGTCGGCGCCCCAGGGATTTTCTCAGAGGAACCAACCGTTCTAAAGCAATCAGCAGCAGTAATCTCCGAAGCGAAGGAAGAAGGAGCAGACATAATCGTCAGTGCATGTAACCTCTCCCACTCAATACTGGATATATATCAGGGAAAGGCATCTAGGGCTACTGGAATTATTACTAATATCCCAGTGATACATCTGACCGAGCTACTCTCTTTCGCTTTCGGTAATCACAATACCAGGTTCGCTCAGCTGAGGACTAGGATAGCAGTAATCGGGGACTAGGACTTCTAGAAATCATCAAGTCCATACTGGCCTCGAGGACGTATTTGTTCAGAGGGAAGATTTTTGACCGATTTATCGCCTATTTCTGCGGGAGTCAAATCACTTTTGGAAATTTGACTCCTTCTCTTTTCTCTCTCAGATATTACAAATTCATTTGCAGGTAGTAAGGATCCTCCGTCAACTACTGAAAACCTACCCAAATTCGATAAGTCTGAGTGGTGTTCTCGAGGAAGACTTCTCCGTACTCGATGTACAGCTCTCTGCATATTCTCCTCTCTCCTTACCGCCATGGCCTTGGCCCCTTCGTCTCTTGTGCCCTCAGCTATCAGAACGATGACCTCTCCTAGACGCTGTCTTCCAGTTCTACCCCTTCTCTGTATTGTACGTATCTCACTGGAAACCGGTTCGTAGAATATTACTAGATCAGCAGAGGGTATATCCAGACCCTCCTCCCCTATTGACGTCGCCAAAAGTACGTTTGCTCCACCGTTTCTAAACTCGTGGAGAACACCCACCTGATCTTTTGGAGAAAGGCCCTGCCTCCCCCCTCTGGAAGATTGTCCTACAAAACGTATTGCTTTGACACTATCTAGGCCTTCCAGAGAGGACTCTAAAGACGCTATTGTGTCTCTGTAGTTGGCGAAAACAATCACTCTACTATTCGGATCCCGACGTAATCTTTCTCTGACCATTCTCCTTACTGCGCCAATTTTGGAGTGTATCTCTACCATCCCCTCCAGCTTTTCCAAAAGGTCCCTGACACGAGGATCCCTGAGAAAATCTCGTACGGTTTTCTTACTCGAATCGTCACCATTCTCCAATCTTTCTAAGTATTCCCTGGATGCCGATACTCCCTGGCTCAAAAGACAATTGATAAGATGATGCAATCTCATGGCTATGGCAATCTGAGAGACTGACTGATATCCACTAACCTCTCCTCTGCCAATTGCGGACCTTGATCTGTCCATTGCACTGGATAGTCCTGCGAAACTAATCATTCCAGGTAAAATGTATCTTCCAAGACGTCTCTGTCTGTCCACTATGCCCTGTTGCCAAATGACGAATGGTCGGGCCAGTTCCTTCATTTTTTCAGGAACTCTAACTGAAATCTCTCTTATCTCTAACTCCGATAGATATCCCTTTAGCATCTCCTCATCAGAATTTCTTATGTGTATTCTACTCGCCCCAGTCCTAGTACAGATTTCCCTCACAGTGTCTGGTCTGTGACCAGGGCTAGCCGTCGCACCAAGAATATGGGGTGAGCTACTTGATGAGGTGTAGTAATCACAAACCATCGCCATTGCATGCTCTCCTGTACAGTGGTGCGCCTCATCAATAACTAGAAGTGAGAATTCCGATAGTCTCAGAACATCATTCTTGACATCATTAACAATTACTTTTGGAGTAGCTATGATTAGTCTAGAAGACCCCCATAAACCAACTCTATCGGAAGGTGGAATTTGACCGGTAATTGAAATAGCCTCTTCCTCGAGTGAAAGGACGTCCCGTATTGATCTGAGGTGCTGATCAACAAGACCAACGGTAGGAGCAATCAATATCACGCGACCGTTCTCTTCAGACAACTTATTCGCGATTGTCATCCATATCACTGCGGTCTTGCCTGCTGCTGTCGGCATTACCAATAGCATGGAAGAAGTTAGTGCCTCATCAACCGCCTCCAGCTGGTAAGCCCTAGCTTCAACAAGACCTTCACTGAGCATAGCATGGCTCACATAGGGTGACACGGATGCTTCTATTATCGCAGGGGTTGAAAATAGTTTCAGTGAAATTGTTTGCTAACAGTGATGTTTTCTCCATCCCGATTCGTTCATATAGGGCATGTTTGTCGGAAGGCTGCTCACCACGTGAGGTACCAGACACCCGAAGGCTCTGCAAAAGCATCCTCAGAACCAGCCGACCACTCGGAAAGCTGGAATGGTGTCACGGTACCTCCCTGACGTGGTTAGCCCGGAAAAACGCCGTTTACGGCAATAATCCGGTTATTGTAAAGGAGGACTAGAATGGCCGACAAAAGTAGACCCCGCCGAGGTAGCATGGGCTTTAGCCCTCGCAAGAGGGCACTCAGAAAGTTCGGTAGAATTCAAGCTTGGCCCGAAAATTCTGACTCCGAAATCAGAGTACTGGGTTTCGCTGGCTGGAAAGCAGGGATGACCCATGTACTAATGAGGGATACCAATCCAAACTCGACTTCCGCAGGACAAGAGGTCCGAAAAGCCGTCACTGTAGTGGAATCACCACCGATGACGGTACTAGCAGTCAGGGGGTACAAGATGACACCCTACGGTATGCAGACAGCCGGTGAGGCTTGGGCAGATCTGACAGACTCAGGTCCAGACGGGCTAATGCCGAGATTAGCAAACCAGACTCGTGGAGAGAGGGATGCTGAGCAAGGAAGGAAACCAGCAAAGAGAGCCGGCAGAATTCCTACAAGAGGGGGTTCTTCCGAAGGTGCCTTAGAATCCCTCAAGGAGCAGAATTTGTATGAAGTCAGACTGATAGTCGCTACCCAACCTTCTCTCGTCAAGAGCATCCCGGGAAAGACTCCAGAGATTATGGAGATTGGACTCACTGGAAGTGATAACTCCGCCAAACTAGAATGGGCCTCCGAGAAACTTGGAGGAGAAATCTCAGTTGAAGATGTTTGGAACCCTGGCCAGGACGTAGATGTAGTAGGCGTCACGAAAGGAAAGGGGTGGCAAGGAGCTGTCAAGAGGTGGGGTGTGAAAATCCTGAGTCACAAGAATAGCAAGAGAAGGCGTCAAG
>CAXHFZ010000112.1:0-4588 GCA_964016325.1 uncultured Candidatus Poseidoniales archaeon
GTCATTCGTCGGCAGCGTCAGATGTGTATAAGAGACAGGAGTATATCTGGATTGATGAGGGAGCGGCCGATATGGCCGCCTACCTGTGCTTTGGAGTCACTAGTTCTCTGACAGGGCATGCTAATGCATGGTCGCAGAATTCCAATATGAGCGTTAGGTGGTGGAATCAGAGGATTGCAGATTATGGTGCTGGATTCTTATTTTTGATGTATCTATCAGACAAATTAGGCGGGGCGTCTGCAATTTCAGCCTTAGTTGCCGATACGGATACTGGAGGGAAAGGGATAGAGGATCTGGCCTCTAATCCCCTTCCTGGATCCACTCCAATTGGAACCACCATGAGTGATATATTTGCTAATTTCACATTGGCTGTTTCTATCGATAGCGGCCAAGGAGCCTTCGGATTCTCCAATCTAGATTTGAGTACTGGTTGTATTGCGGCTTATGTCTGTAAAGCTCAGATGAGCGGGTTCAATGATCAGTGGGTCAATCCATGGACAAGCCCTTTACAAGAACTGGAAGGGTGGGGCATGAGGGCCTACAAGTTCAATCAAGGATCTGGTGCTCCCTTGAATATCATGGTTCAACCTTCCGAATTTGGATTCGAGGGGGCATTACTGGCTAAGGATAGCAGTACTGGAAGTTGGTCTATGAGCAGGATGAGGGTTGATCCCGTAACTGGTTCTGTGACTGGCCTAATACATGATTTTGGAACGGATGTAGATGAAGTCTGGATGACAACTTGGTACGAGTCAACGGTTGATGATTGCGACTACAACTACGCCACTTGTGGAATAACTAGTGGAAGTTACCCTACTGCGACTGCAACGGTTCAAGCGATGCTTGTCACCGATCCTGCAGAAGTATCGATTGAATCAATTGATGATTTTGATAGGGACTCAGATGGACTATCTGACAGTGTACAGATCGATTTAGGAGTTGTGTCTAATTCATTTTTTGAGATTCTTGAGGTTACAGTGGACGCGTTCTCAAACAATTCTTTAGTGGATACGAAAGTATTTTCATTGACTGCAGGCAATAGTGTCTCTACTGAGAAGAGCGTTTGGTTTACCCCTCCTTATTCCGGGCAGTGGACTTTCGGAGTGAGCATAAATGATGTCACTTCTGAATTAGTTGACCAGGCTTTCTCTTTACCGACTGACCTAACTAACCTAAAGCCTGTCGCATCTATTTCAGTTTCCACAAACTCAACCCAGACTTGGTTACCTGTAAACATGTTCGGCTCGGGATATGATGAGTGGGGATTCGGCATGGAGAATGGATCATTCTCGAATAATGAGACGCCCATTGCATACTACTGGGATTTGGGAGATAATGTCTCCTCTACTCTGAAAAATCCTATTCATCAATACGTGGAGCCTGGCGTTTACCCTATAGTCCTCACAGTTATGGATCAAGGGGGTTACTTTTCAGAATCACAAACTTGGACATTAATAGTTGAAGATACCAGTGAACCAATTCCTGAAATTTCAGTTGAGGGGGTTGTAGTCTCAGAAGAGTTGGTTTTACTGACTAATCAACAAATCATGTTTTCTGCTCTTGGAACGACGGACAATCTTCCTTTGGATGAATTGTACTTCGAATGGAACTGGGGCGATGGCGAGATTCAGTCGGGAATAGGACTCTACGAATCGAGTCATGCTTGGGTCGATGGAAGTGCTGAAGGAATAGTGTATACTCTTTCTTTATTGGTAAGTGATGGCATTCATGATGTTGAGCATACAATTTTCATTAAAATTCTAAATAGGGTTCCACAGCAGATTTATGACTCTCCACTCCAGACTTACACTCTGACTCCATTGACCCTTCCTCCTGTTTTCACAGATAGTGATGGCATGATTGTGGACTATGACTGGTCTTTCGAGGAGGGTGTCAATCTCGATGGGGGTGGGATGACTATGACATCAGATTATTCTCAGACCTCATCTGATGAGGCGAACCCAACAGTGGGTTGGTTAACTCCAGGAATGAAAAATATCAGCCTTACCGTAACAGATGATGATGGAAATTCAACATTTGCAATTCTTCAAGTAAATGTGATTAATCAAAGGCCTGTTGCAGTCTTCTCAAGACCAGCGGATGGAAATGTGGACACCACATACACATTCACAAGCTACTCTTTCGACCCGGATGGAGACTCATCCCAATTGTCGACACTTTGGACGATTTCTGACCTAGATGATCCTATCGAAAATGTATCTTCTGTCAGCCACACATTCATGGATCCGGGACTCTACACAGTAACCCTTACAGTTACAGATGTACTTGGTTTGGAGTCGGCACAGAAGTCGTTTACTTTGAGGATAGAAAATCCTCTTCCCATTCCAGAAATTGACTTCTCTTGCCCGAGTGTTGATGATATCATCCTAGATCGAAGGCCCGAAGAGGGAGAGCAAGTAATTTGGCAGGTACCCCAGACAGAGCAAGGTGGCGCATTTGTCTCTCCTGGCAGTCTGATAAAGTTTGATGGATCAAGGAGTTATGATTCCGATCCCGCCTTCATCGGTAAATCTTCTGCGGACCCCAACAGTGAGGATTGGAATGGAATTACAAGATGGATTTGGGATTTTGGTGATGCGACCCCTCAAGTCGAGGGAGCGGTAGTCTGGCACCAGTATTCTATCCCTGGCACCTATATCGTGACTCTCACCGTTGTCGATGGATTCGAGGGGGGTGAGACTAACTCGACACATGTCCCTGTTCTTGTTTCACGAACTCCTGAAATCCTGACTGTAAATCCTGTTTCATCCGATTACGTAAATATCGGAGATCCTATTTTACTGAACTATAGTGTATTCGATCAAGATCTAGAAGATGGGCTTGTGGCTTGGATGGACATGGACTCATCTGTGGACACAGACGGGGATGGGGATACTAAGAATGACAATGACAGGTCACTATCAGGAAACCTAGTTGTCAGATGGGATTTGGATGCCGGTGTGGATTCCGATGGAGATGGTGACTACAGGAATGACTGGGATTGGAATCCTCTAAACTGGGATGAAGAAGGAGAAATTAGGATTACTATGCAGGTTTGTGATGCCGTAGAAGTATGTACTTTCAGAGATTACGTGATTACCGTGTTATCTACTGAGGATGAATACGTCCCGAAGTCTCTTTCTGACCTAACTTGGGAGGATGTAGTCCCTAACAAGGAGAGCGGGGGGCTTCTTGCTCTTGTCGGACTGGTGCTGGTTTTAGGATGGATTATTATGAGGCAGAAAGATGAGGAAGAGCTCGATGCTGACGAAATGATGGAAACCTATGATGTTGACGAGGTTGAGGCCGATGGAGGCCTCCCCGGTATGGATCAACATAAGCCTCCTCCTCAACCAAAGTATCTTTCTCAAGAAGAGAGGCGTGATTCTGATTCAGGATATGTGCGCCCAATTAGAACGAGGAGGCGTTGAAGTGAACCTTATGATAAGGAAGAAAATTCTCTCTTTTTTGGTAAGTCTTTCCATAGTCTTTCCAGTTTCCTTTTTCGCTTTGTTGATGCTATCTTCACCAGTTGCTTCAGCCCAACATAGCGGATCTTGTGATGTCCCAGCAGTAAATGATGTAATTGCATCGAATAGCATTTCCTTGGAGCCGGTGGAAGAATCATTCTGGAATAACGAAGGGCCGCAGTACAATCTGCAGTCTGATGTATTTGTGGATTTCACTGTTGACAATGATAGTGCCACTGCGGTGTCTATGAAGCTAGTTCCGGGATACATGTATTCTTTCTGCATTAGCATAACTAGCAATCAGGATGATCCTCCCCTGAATCCAAGTTCTGACATCTATCTGATGACCCAGCCAAACTGGGACAGGTATACTCTCGGTTACGAGCTAAGAGAAGATGACTCTTTCTTCGAAGCGTTCGATGAGCTTCCCGTTGAGTGGCGGGACATGGATGACTGGCTACCATTCAGAGATGTTCATGCTTACGAAGGGACTACCTACACTGAATTCTCGGTCGCTATTGATTCCTCAGGATCAGGCTTCTTTGGAGGAGGGGACATCCTCTACTATCTGGTAATCGACGGTTGGGATAATAGAAGGCACACCAACACTGAAGCGACCGGCGGAGATATCGATGTTGAAGTTCTCATAGATGTTGAAGAAAGATTGAATATCCCTAAATTTACTGCTACTCTTTTGGTTGGATCACTGCCACTCGCTTGCATCATAATACCGATGATCATCCATGCAAGATATATGGCTAATGGTAGAGAAAATATCGAAGTTGAAGAAAGACGAGACCTTCCCTACTTAGATAGTGAGAGTAGGGATACTAAAAACGATTAGGCGTAACCAAGAAGTTTCCACGCTGTAGATAAATCTGATACGTTTATTTTCCCAGAGTGAGATAAGTGCCAACCAGTCTGCATTGTCGAATATACGAAATTCTGATTGAGTAAAGGTGCATGAATTCTTACCCAGTCCCCCCCGGAGCCTATTCCCATCAAGGACGCTTTGATTTCGGAATCTCTCAACTCCCATGCAGCCTCGAATATCCTTAGAGCGCCCTCTGATCCAGAAATTGGATAGCATATTTTTACCATATCGCCATAGCTGACAT
>CAXHFZ010000113.1:0-4577 GCA_964016325.1 uncultured Candidatus Poseidoniales archaeon
TATAAGAGACAGGCCACAATGATGCTGGTTAATTCGAACAGGAGGGAAGAGGCCAACCTACTTCTCGTAGCAGTTGTCGGATTCTTCCTTTCAGCATCCTTGGCGGCTTCCACAGATTTCGGATCTGAATCATGGGCCGGGACAGATGAGGAAATGATTGACGCAGTCAGATCTTCTATGGCTTCGATTTTATTTGCCCTCTGGGCTTCTTCGATGTCACTCGGCCTGATGGTCTCACTTGGCATGAGGGGAACATTAGACACGGCTGGAGATGGGAAGCTATTCTCCGGAATCCCCTCATTCGACATTGAAAACGACTCATCCAGAAAGATGATGTCAGTTTTAGCGTTAGTATTTGCGGTCCAGCTCATTCCCCTAATATGGCTGTGCTCGATATCCGGAGACACCACCGTTCTGGACGGGGAGGTCATTTCAAACGCCCTTTCAAAGTACTCTGAACATCAATACCTAGGCTCGGTATGGGCCCTTACGACGGCCTTGGTGATATTCGTATGGTCATTCTTCCGATCTGAGAGATGGCAGGTAATGGCCGCTCTGTTAGCAGTAAACTGGGTTCTTTACTCGGCGGCAAGATTGGTCGAGATCGGTAACCCACTGGGCATTGAAGTCCTACCCGCAAGCTCCGGAGACAGTACATCTGCAGCCGCTTGGTTCTTCTTGATTTTCTGGTCCAATGTTGCAGCCTACGTTTTTTCGATCAGGGGGTACTTCGGAGACACGGCCCCCCTCAGGGAGCACAGCGCTATGAGGACGTGGTGGAATGCGAACTATTACGGAATAATGATCTCTCTGGCTTTGTTTGTATCCTTAGCAATCAGAACTGGTTGGAACGTACTTCCAGCGATGAACGCTACCGGGACCCAGTTGTGGGACATGACTGGAGGCTCTGATCCCTGGTACATGAAAAGGGTAATCGATTACGTCGTAGCTGAGAGGAGCCACTTCATTTTCGACTCTGATCGCTCATATCCCATGGGTGTCATAAATCCTAGGCCACCACTTTTCTCGTGGTCCCTTGCCCTCGGCGGACTTGGACTTAACTGGCTCACAGGATTATCTCAGGAACAGATGGTCTGGTGGAGCGTGTCTGCCATGCCAGCAATTTACGGCGCTCTAATAGTACTCCCACTGGCCGGAATTGCAAGGAGAGTACATAGCGATCTCGCCGGAGTAGTCACTGCTTGGCTGATCGCCCTCATGCCCGGACACATCGGCCACTCCACATTTGCATTGGCTGATCACGACTCCTTCGCACTGCTCTTCATATCTATGGCGTTCTACTTCTGGGTAAGGGCCGTAGAGGGAATAAGAGATGAAAGACTGTTCAACGAGACCAGTAGAAATCCATTGTACCTGATAGCTGGGATTAGGGAGATGTGGATGAGGAATCCGATGGTGATGTCTTGCGCCACACTATCTGGTATTTCCTTCGCTACCGTAGCATTGGGATGGAAGGGATTCGTGTACGGCCCAGGAATCTTATTCCTTGCTTTCTCCGCACAAGCATTCCTCAACCTCTTCAGAGGCAGGGACAGCCTTCCGGTTACAGCCGCCGCCTTACAGATGCTTTTCACCGCATTCGTGATTCCGTTGCCTTTCTACATGTGGCCCGGATTGGATCTTCTTTTCGATCCCAGTGGTTTCCAGCCAATGTTCTACATCATAGGTTTCACATTTGCCCTGGGTTGGGTGACCTGCTCATTCAGGGACAAGCCTTGGCTACTGGTAGTTGGTAGCGGATCTGCTCTCTTCGGTGCGATCCTCCTCTCACTTTACGTCTTGCAGGCACTAAACATATACAACGGATGGGACATTCTATTCACTGGTGGATTCTACTTCTCGAAGAATAAAATATTCGGTACCATCGGTGAAGCACAGGCCCCCAGCAGAGGGGTCCTGTTCGCTTCTTATGGCCCTGTAGTGTCCATAATCGCAATATCCTGTGCGGTGTATCTAATCTGGAGGGGGGCTAGAAAAGGTCGCCAAAGCCACCTCCTCCTAGGATCATGGACCATAGTGGCGGCCTACATGGCTTGGAGCGCTGGTAGATTCATTTTCAACGCGACACCTGCAATGGCAGTTGTCGGGGGACTCGGTATCGCGATGCTCTGGAAGGCAGCAAATCCCGCAGATTTCCTCAAGGAGTATCGTAGAGCTGGAATCGGCAACCCCTCTGCAAGGAGGAGATCGACATTTACAGCCTCCAGAAGGCATCCCGGAATACCTGCACTATTGATGGTTTTTCTGCTCGTTGCAAGCCAGCACGCAACCTACGGAATAGACTCTGGAATTCCTCGAGGAGAAGAGGCGGCTACCGACGTCGACCAGGCTATCTACGAAATAGCCCCAGACTTCCTACGTTGGTCCATCGGAGATTTCTCTATACTTCAGGACGAAGAATATGACCCTGATTCAGGGACGCTGAGGTACTTGGGAACCTTTGGCCCGGGTTTCAATGGAGCAGATTGGAATACGGCCTATCAATGGCTCTCTGAACAAGATACAGAGGTTGGCTTCAGTGAGAGACCAGCCTTTGTCTCGTGGTGGGACTATGGTTTCCAGGCCCTCACACAAGGACAACATCCAACTGTCGCTGATAACTTCCAATCTGGAATCCCCCACAGTGGGGGAATGCTTCTTTCACAGGGCCAAGAGGACACTTTAGCAATGTTCATTGCTACCCTTACCCAGGGAGACATGAGGTCGAACTCCGGAGAGATGACAACCGATTATCAATCAGTATTATTAGAAAATATGGAACAATACCAACTGGAAGAGTTGCAAACTATCATGTCCATAGGCGTGGGAGATTCCCGATTAGTAATCCAGAGGTCTATGCAAGTGGTCGCTAATGATGGCTCGGTGGACTTACTAAGAGGGTTCCAGCTAGATGAAAATGGAATCCCTTCCCTCGATGAATCATGGGCTGTGTACTTTGATTCAGAGCCGTATTTAGAAGAATCCAACGAGTCAACAGCGAAATCATCCTTCGATGAGGCCAGGGGAAGGGCAAGTGAGTATGACGAAGAAACCACTCACTACATGATTGGAAACTATAGATACACCAGCGATCTAATCGAGGACTTTGATGACGTATCCACAGGGCTCCACAGACAAAACTCGAAACTAGCGATGGCTAGGGCGTTCCTAGTCCAGGCGTTCAGCATGGAAGAACTGGTTGATCTTTATCACCAGATTACAACAGAGGTATTCTATGACGTGCAGGACTACGAAGCTGGCCTCGGCGTCACAACTGAGAGGAACAACGATATCAGATATTTTGCTGTTGATAACAGACTCTATCCATTGGGTGGCTCGTATTATGCCGACTACAACTACCACAGGGGACAGACCACAGGAATCTTCCACGCGCCAACCGGATTGTCTGGTCTGGATCTAGATGATTACATCTCCACTCTCTACCAGACTCAGAGGGGAGTTGACGGTCCCATAATTCTCAGGACTGCCGACGAATATGAGCAGGAATATCTCAATGACGTAGTAAGACAGCAGTCAGGCGCCGCCGCCGACGCGAGCGAAATGATACAGATGGTAGACATAGATTACAACCATCAAGACGCTTTCTTCGACACTATGGTTGCCAGGACATACGTCGGATATGGGTCCTCTTCACTGGGCCTTCCCGGGGACGCGTCACAACCAGCGCCTCATTTCTACATGTACGGGACCCCAGGGTCTTACCTGGAGCCAGGTATTCCTATGCCGGGAGCCATGATGAATCACATGGTCCTAGCGAACTGGTACGAACTTCCTTGTGAAGTGAACCAAGATGGGGAGAAGATAGATGATGATTGTAATGATCCTACCATAGGATCCGCGAACACACAAGTAAAGATTCTGAAGTACTACAGTGGAGCCACCCTTTCTGGTACCGTTGAACTAGATGGAATAGGTCCCGTACCCAATGCGAGACTCCTAATCGAAAGGGATGCTTTCAGCGGAGAAGAAGTAGCTGACGACGTTACAGGAATGGTGACCGACAGGGACCCAAGGACGTATTGGATTCCAATCGGAACCACGGACGCTGACGAGAACGGGATGTTTGAGTTTACCGTACCCGCTGGAAAAATCAAGGTTACCGCATTCTTCGGAGAGCCCAACCTAGAACAGGCCAGATCAACAATGATGACAGGTACTTACAGTATGACTGAGATCCTCACAGAAGAGAACGAAGATTCCAGAGAGCTAAATCCTGTAACAGGAATTCTGGGCAATGTCTCAGGATCCACTTGGTTAACAGAGGAGATCGTGAATATTTCAGCATTTGACGGCCATTCCAACGGCGAGGAAGTAATCGAAATATCGCTATCTGTTGAGCCCGCGCAAGCTTCTGGGCAATTAGTCTGGGCATCTGTAGAAGAGTACGATGGAACTGCTATCATCGGATCCACTGTAGAACTCGTGCCACGGTGGGACGGGATTGATATGTCCCCCTACTACTCCAACACTTCTGATGGCGAAGTATCGGGAGAGGATCTCTCATTCAATGGAATCGGGGAAGTCAAATTCACTGGAGAGGGTACTGTCCAGACAAC
>CAXHFZ010000114.1:0-4547 GCA_964016325.1 uncultured Candidatus Poseidoniales archaeon
CCACGACGTCATTCGTCGGCAGCGTCAGATGTGTATAAGAGACAGAATCTCTGCTCTGTCTCGGTCTGACCTCAATTCTGATTCTTGCTTTTGGAGACTCCTTAGATCGTCGGCTAATGAGGACCTGTCAGATTCAGGTCCTTTTTCACGGATGTCATTACCGATTAATTCAAGATCGTCCTTGATCATAGTTGATTCTTCGAACTTTTCCTCGAGATCCGCTAAGTTTTCAGACGCCAGCTGAGATGCTTGTTCGGCCCTATCTGACTCAAGTTGGGCCTGTGCGTACGAATCTTGGGCCTCAGAAACTCTCTCACTTGCCTTTCCTAGTGCCCTGTTTAGATCCCTAGCGAACTTATCGCCAGATTCTATTGCCTTTCTGGCTTCTGCCTCTTCCTTGGCTGAGTCAATTAGCGATTGTTCTGCATCTTCTAGAGATTTCTTTGCAGTATGGAGCTTTTCAGTGGCTTCATTTTTAGCCCCCACAGCTCTTTCTAGCTCCTTTTTTAGAGTAGAAATTTCTTCATTTGAGTTTGAGATTACCTTTCTCTGATCTCCAATTCTATCAGAGCCTGTTTCTATCTCGATCTCGTGTTGCCTAATACTCTCCATAATTCTCTGAGCGTCTCCAGCGAGAGCTTTTCTCAAGTCAGACTCGACTGAGACGAGCTCTGTATCGAAAGAGTCCAGTTTCTTATTCCCATCCGCTAGTGAAGATCCCAAAGACCTGACTTTATCCGAATAATTCGTCCTCTCATTACCAAGTAGACCAACCTCATCAAGACGATTCCTGTATCTAGATTGATATAGGGTTACTCGGGAATTGTCGAATTCCTCCTTGATTTCCTTGTACTTGAGAGCTTGCTCTCTCTCCTTGGAAAGTTGTTTGAGTTGTTTCTTCTTATCGTCTTCTAGAAGAACTATCGTCTCAATACTGCTCTCGACGTGTTTTCTCTGAGTTGTTGCTCGTCGAATTTCATCGTCATATGCTGTCACGCCGGCTACGTCTTCCAGAACCCCTCTTCTCTTGTGTGGAGTCATTGTGGCTAAATTGGTAACGTCGCCCTGGAGTACTATGTTGTAGCCGTCCCCTCTGAGTCCAGCTTCAGCGAGGACTCTCCGCATCTCAGTAGCGCTAGACGGCTTGTTTCCGATTCTAAAAGAAGAGATCGGGTCTCCCTTTCTGTTCAGCCTAACAGATCTGGTGAAGGACACCTCATCTTCCTCAATCCTCAGCCTCCTCCTGCCATCTTGTTCAGCCACATTGGCAAAAACGAGGGTTACTGACATGTGCCTAGCAGCCTTCCCCCTGCCTCCTCCATTGAAGATTAGCTCGGAGACGTTTGAGGCCCTGAGAGCTTTGGTTGACTTGGGCCCCAAAACGAACTGTATGGCGTCGCCGGAGTTGGACTTGCCACTCCCATTGGGACCGGTTATAGCGGTAAATCCCTTATCGAAGGGAATTACCATCTCTCCGCCAAATGATTTGAAGTTCTCGACTTCTATTCTTTTGAGATGCATCCCATCACCTAAGTATCGGGAAAATTTTTCGCCGACACCAGTCACGACCTCCTCGCCTTTACGCCTATGAATGTTGAGGCTCCCTCCAGTTCAGCATAACGGTTCCGAGGCATTCCCCCATGCGCCGTGGAGAATCGGTAATGGAGAAGATTCTAGGGTGGGTCCTCGTGGGTGTCTTGTGAGCGACGAACAGGGAGAAGTGGATCTTGAGCGGGTTGATGTGGCAGTGCTAGGTTCTGGCATAGCAGGGCTATTCCTAGCGGTAGAGTGCGCTAGATCTGGGCTTAAAGTAGCGGTTGTTACCAAGAAGGAGGTTTCTATGTCATCTACAAATTGGGCACAGGGAGGGATAGCAGGAGTACTGGACCCGAATGATCTAGAGGGATTGGAGTCACATGTCAGGGATACTCTGGATGCAGGTTCTGGACTATGCGATGAGTCGGTGGTTCGAAGTGTTATCACCGACGCGTCGGATAGAATTAGAGATTTGATTGGCCATGGGGTACAGTTTGATCATGACTCATCTGGGGAATATGACATGGCAATCGAGGGAGGACATAGTGGAGCCAGAATTTTTCACACTAGAGACAGGACTGGTGCCGAAATTGAGCGTGCTTTGACCGAAGTAGCTACTGATGAGTCTGATACAAATCTAACGATATTAGAGAACTGGATGGCTGTAGATCTAATTCAGAGGTCCCACGGTAACCCTATGCAGGGAGTATCTGGAGTATGGTGCTTATCTCCGGAGGGAGTCGTTTGGACACTTCCCTCGAGGGTCGTGGTTCTAGCGACTGGAGGTGCGGGTATGATGCATAAAGCAACGACCAATCCTTCAATTGCCACAGGAGATGGAGTTGCCATGGCAAGTAGGTCAGGCGCAGATATTAGGGACATGGAATTTATTCAGTTTCATCCGACAGCCTTACACTCTAATAATCCCAGACCATTTCTGATAACTGAGGCATTGAGAGGTCACGGAGCAGAACTCATGACAATTGAGGAGTATTCCGTCTGGAAGACAAATGGTGCTGGTATTGATCCTTCGAAGCACTCATTCATGCTTAATTACTCATCAATGGGTAGTCTTGGAACTAGGGATGTAGTAGCCAGAGCAATTGATTCCGAGATGAAGAGATTGGGGGATCCCCACGTACTCCTTGTTACCGAGCACTTGGATAAGGGCGACCTAGAAGACTCATTCCCCACTATTTCCAGAAGATTGCGAGAGGAGGGGATAGAGATAGGAGTGAGTCCGATTCCAGTCACTCCTGCCGCGCATTATATGGTAGGCGGAGTTGCGGTGGACGGACTTGGAAGAGTTGAGTATGAAGGAACTCCGATGCCTGGACTTTATGCAATAGGAGAGGTCGCTCGTACGGGCCTTCATGGAGCCAACAGGCTTGCTTCAAACAGTCTTCTAGAGGCCGTTGTTTACTCGGGAAGAGCGTCCAGAGATATTATTGAGAGATGGAAAAGCGGCGACCTTGGGGACTTCATTGTAAGACTCCCAAGATGGAGGTCGGAGGACCTGGGGCTACTGATTGAGAATATGCCACTTATCACGGACCTAGAAGCCTTGAGGGCAACAATGACTCAGGATGTGGGCTTAGTGAAGAGCGATTACAGACTAGAGCGGGCTGAGCGAAGGGTTGAGCATATTGAGAAAGAGGTAACACGATACTGGAAGAGTTGCAAACCAACTCAGGAGTTGATTGAACTACGTAATCTAGTCCTAGTTTCCAAATTGGTCGTTGATGCATCGAAGTCTAGGAGGAATAATGTTGGGCTTCACTTTAACATGGATCTTGTCTAATCCCTTTGGGAGGACATTTCCACCCCTTTGACCAATGCCATCAGCATCGAATTAAGGGGGGTCGGTATCCCGAGCCCTTCCCCCATCATAATGATATATCCACAAAGAGATTCTATCTCCGTCTTCCTACCAGCCATCAAATCCTGTAACATCGAGCACCTGTTCTCTGAGGTTGAGTCTACTACTTCGATTAGTAGATCTTGAAGTTCTGAGTCAGAAATATCGATACCTGAAGCTCGAGCAACAGATAGTGACTCCTCAAGAAGTTCTTGTGACTGCTCCCACAAATCACTCTCCAATAGGGCCCCATTCCTGACTCCTGATATAGCACAGATAGGATTTATTGCGATATTGATCAGGAGTTTCTTCCAAATTGATTTGGAGATGTCCTCAGTCCATGTTGGCGAAAGACCAGCCTTATCTAGTGCACTTACCAAGGAAGTCATCACCTCATTGGGAAGCCCTCCCTCCAGAGCCCCCAGTGTGATTGACCCCCTTCCAACCCAGTGTATCCCATCAGCGCCCCTCCATGCTCCGTGAGTAGTCGCCCCACCTAATGTCCTAGATCTACCTAATCTGTTTGAAATCTGCTGAGCATGCCCCATTCCGTTTTGGATACTGATTGCAATCCCCGCATCAGATAGAATTTCATCGGCAATTTGAGAGAGAATAGGTGTTGAGTATGCCTTGCCACAAATAATAGCGGCGTCACAGCTACCTACAACGGCTTCGGGTAAAGGGCCCGCCTCGCTGTCCACTAACGTATACCTGTCCGGAGGGATGGACTCAATGACGCCTTCGGGAGTATGTACAACTAAACCCTCTGAAGACAAAATATGTGCAGAAGGGCCTCGTGAAACAGCTACGATTTCTACATCTGTATCGGCTAGTCCGGCTAAGATGATTCCTCCTATTGAGCCGATTCCAAGAACGCCCACTCTCATTGCCAGTTCTCCCTGATGTCCGAGTGAACAGTTATTCTCGATTCCTCTGGAACGACCCAGACAACTGCTTCATAACCGGGCTCCGTGATGCTCAGTGTGATATTGGCATCTGAGTATGCCGATATAGAGTCGGGGGCCTGGATGTCCCACAATTCTCCAGGAGGGCCCGATGCAGAGACGAATATTGGAAGAGTCTCATTCTGAAGATTGCTGATATGTATGATACTCGAGCCGGAAAACGAAGACCCGTTTCTCAATCCTCCGGG
>CAXHFZ010000115.1:0-4540 GCA_964016325.1 uncultured Candidatus Poseidoniales archaeon
CTACTGAGTCTCGTGGGCTCGGAGATGTGTATAAGAGACAGCTTTCGTAATCTCTTCTAATCTCGTCTATCGCAGAGTCCTCCTGCTCAAAGAAGAACTTCAGATACTGGAAAGAGATATCTTTGGAACAGTCACCCCCTAGTCTTCTGTGTTCCTCAACTGTTGCCATCCCCCCGCTAACAGCCCTGTTAACCTTCTTAGACACTGACTCGAAAGAGTCTGTCATGAAAATCGTAGTTTCAGGCTTTGAAGATGACATTTTGCCCCCGGTCATTCCTGGGGCGAATCTGTGGTAAGTTGAGCAGGGGGGCATCAAACCTAGTCCTCCTAGATTCCTTTCTAGTCGCAATAACTCGATTTTTATCAGGTTCTTATCTGATATAGTTGCCCCGGGAATATTGATTGTTCCGTGCTTTGGATTGGATGAAAAATCTGCGAATCCAATTGGAGATATTAATTCAACAATTTTGCTGAAAATTAAGTCCCTTGAGGATCGGTCTAACCTGCCTTTGCTATCAATGCCGAAAATTGCCGAGTTTTCAGGTTGTATGGACAGTGAGATAGTTAGGCCACCTGATTTATTCTCCTTGATATTAAACCAGTTGGTCTTACCAACAATATCTCTGGTAAGTCTGAGATGTGGGTCCTGGTCAATTCCTACTGGGACTACAATGGGCCTGAGGCCTCCAAAATCCTCAAGCTGTGGGTGGACGATGTCTCCAACTTGCACAAGAGGTGCCTGCACATGTGCTAAATTAGTCTCACCTGTAAAGCCGTAGATAGACTCAAATTCAGATAGATTTGTTCTCCTGCCTAGTGTGAAACCGAGTTTTTGGACTTCTGGTCTGGAACTCTGGAAATACACTTCAGTCTCCGATGGTTCTAAGCCTAAGGCAGCATAGTTCAGAACATATTCCTCTAATGCGGTCTTGCGCCCTTGAGCTATCGAGGTGCCTCGGGTTGCTAATGCTTCGAGATCAGCTACTGCAACGGTGATGTCGGCTCCGTGTCCTTGGAACCACTTGACCTGCTCGATTACCATACTATGTCCCAGATGCATCCTTCCGCTAGGCATTAGACCTGTTAGTACGCCCAAGGGGGACTTATCCCTTATGGAACGCAATGCTATATCTAAGTCCCTGTGAGCGAAAATAACACCTCTACGATGAAGCATACCCGGATTGGGTACGGTGCTTTGATCAACTATTTCTAGACCAAATTGATCAACGATTCTAGAGTAGTCAGTTTCTCCATCGGAAGACCATGGGTCAATACCGAGGCCCTCCTTCATGAGCCTTGGAATGTATAGTCCTCAATCAAGTCATCGCCGTTTAAGGACTCAAAATAGCGAACCGAAGGTCAATACGCTAGCGCTGGCCCCAAGCAAATATGAAGTTGGTGCATTGTTTTGGAGTTGGCTTAGTGGGCTCATTTGTAGCTAGAAAACTGGCTGAAGGTGGCTGTGATGTATCCGTTTATGATATAGAGCCAAGAAATAGTATGTTTGAGGTTTACACGAATATCACTGTGCATGTGGGGGATATATTTGATTACGACTTGGAGGCCTTTGGAAATGAGGCTATATTTGTGAATATGTTACCAGGCGAAATCGGCCACAAACTTACAAAGAGGCTTGCCCGGGTAGATGGCCGGCAGATTGTGGATCTTAGTTTTAGTGAGAAAACTCCTGACACATCAATAGAAGATAGGATTGGTATTGGAACTAAAGTCCTCTGGGATGTTGGAATAGCACCTGGACTATCGAACATGCTCCTTTCTGAGGCATATGGGAAAATGGGTAGATTGAGCACAGCTGAAATAAGAGTGGGCGGAAATCCTGCTGAAAAAAAAGGCGGATGGAACTACATGGCCCCATTTTCTCCTTGGGATGTCATAGCAGAGTACACTAGGCCCGCCAGAGTGGTTAGGAATGGTATGGTGGTAACTCTCCCTGCACTTACTGAGAGGCATTCAATAGAGATTGAAGGCAGAGGGACCATGGAAGCATTTCTTACAGATGGGCTTCGATCGGTCATGAGCTCCATACCTGCAGAAGAGATGTCAGAGTATACGGTCAGATGGCCAGGGCATATTGAGAGATTTGTCAGGGAAAGAGAATCTAACTCACTAGATATAGAGAGATTAATTGGTGAGTGGCGTTTTGATTCAGAGACCCCTGAATTCACTTGGATGGAAGTTTCTGCTATCGATCATCTCGGAAATAGAATGAACTGGATAATTAATGATTCTGGAGGAGAGGATGGATCTTCCATGGCTCGAACGACGGGGCTTGTTACAGTCGGATGTATTCTGGCATGGATAGAGGACCCGAGTATGCTTAAGCCAGGGATACATGCTCCTGAGAGCCTTCCAACTAAAGTCGTGAGCTCAATCATAAAGATGATGACAGAAAACGGAGTAGAGATTATTGGCCCTGTTGTCAAATAAGAATTGATTGTAAAATTGGGACTGGAATATATTATTCCAAATCATCCATCTCAACTATTCTCTTGACAATAACTGGAACCGCTATCAGAACAGATAATGCAATGATAGGGAGACCCCAATTAATTTCCTCTATGGAAGGCCTTTCTACTAGCCAAGTAAATGTCAATATAGATTCCTGATAGTCCGAAGACCATTGGAAGAGATTTGTTGTGTGGTGCCCCACTACTGTAATGGCATGGTGTAGGCCATTGAAAGTAGGTAACGGGGAATAAGAGAATTCATCGGGCATATCATCGATTGTAATCTCCACATATGACCCAGGCATTATTGTGAATAATGCTCCATTTTCATATGTCCTCCATCCATGTTTCAATTTCCTATCCGTGATGCTCAAATCTGGAAATTGTTCACCTTGGTCATCATTAACTTCGGTGATGTCTCCGTCGATTTCCAAAGTAACCGAGCCTGGAACATCCCAAGTATTTGACGACTGAGGATTAGAAAGAATTATTTTATTTTCTAGAGTATTAACTTCAATGTTACCACTTGAAATTTCATGTAAATACCATTCTCCCCAGGTCGTAAACCAAACATCTTGTTCTTCGAGCCATGTCATCAATTCTTTATCTTCCCTGACCTTGATATCATCAACTCTAGCTCTCCACCAAATACTAACTAAGGAGTCTTCTTCAGCAGACTCCAGTAGCTCCATATTTGCTGAGTTCTTCTCCAAGCTACCTCCATTTCTCGAGAATACAACTAATCCTTCTGGAGCGTTTTGAATCATGTCGCCTGTAATTAAAAAGCCTGAGTTCACCAGAGCAAGTGCTGTTTGGTTATCTACATAATCGCCGGTAATTCCAAAAGAAATTGGATCTTTCCCCCACCTGGAAGAATCGGTGTGAGAAACCAAGTATTCCTTACATGCTTCGATAACCCAGTTTTCTTCCAAAGTGTCTATGTCTTCGAATCCATGGCATCCGAATTCATCACCGTTTTCCATCCTTTCTGGCCCAATCAAATTTGTCAGCCACCCATCATCGGACCATTCTCCTGCAACACTAGGTGAAATAATCGGAATTAGAAATACCGATGCTAGTATCAGAGAGAGAGCTTTGCGCGATGGCATGTACTCGGCAGGGGGTAAATGTCTAGAATACTTGCCATTGCATCACAAAGAGTGAAATGACATTCTTTGTCGGGGTTATGTGGCTAAGCTCTCTGCAGAGGATGTTCGTTCATTCTCATACCTATCGGATATTGGAGGAACAGATAAGTCGTTTTCAATACCCTTGAGTTATCGGTTTCTAATAAGGTTCCTCTCCCCCCTAGTTCGGTTCTTCTTCAATATTAATTATTCAGGCCTGGAAAGAATACCAAGAAAAGGAGCTATGATTATCACCTCTAATCATGTGTCCAATCTAGATCCTATCTTCAAGATCCTTGCCGCTCGTAGACATGTTTTTTACCTTGCTAAAGAGGATCACTTCCAGAAGCAACCAAACAAATTTATCATGAGGAGTAATGGGATGATTGAGACAATCAGATCAGAAGGCGGTAAAGATGCACTCTCTAGAGCTCATGATGTGTTAACCTCCGGGCTTGCAATAGGAATATTTCCAGAGGGCACCAGATCTAGAAATGTTAAGCCTCCATTCCTACAGGATGGAAAGACTGGTGTAGCTAGGCTTGCGGCCAGCTTCCCAGATATTCCAGTGGTTCCAATTTGTATTATTGGCTCAAGGGAGGTAATGCCTCCGGGTGCGAATTTTATTCGATTCTGGAAAGCCATAGAAATCCATATTGGAGAGCCAGTAACATTCGGAGAATGGCTCATCTCGAACGATGGTGGTGACTTCAACAAGAGTCAATTGGAGATGTTGAGTTCTGTAGATGAACATGGAAGAAGCTCGATAATGAAGTCCCTTTACCGCAAGTTCACTGATCAATTGATGGGAACGATCGAAGAAATGGGAGCACCCTGATCAGCCGCATCGTTGAAGGACTGCCGATATGACGTGGGTATGATGCAACAATACTTGGACTTCCTTCGAAGGATTCTCGATGAGGGGTCTGTGAAGGAAGACAGGAC
>CAXHFZ010000116.1:0-4510 GCA_964016325.1 uncultured Candidatus Poseidoniales archaeon
GAGCGTTCTATCCACCTCCGGAAACTACGGAGAGGCATGGGACAACTCATTCTGCGATGGGACCTATGATGGGACTAGTGGCTCAGCCGCTATGGAAGGATGCGTTCTTTCCCGTGTAGGAACCGCAAACGCTCTCGTTTCTGAGGGTGGTCTGCAGTTCGCACCACCAATGCGCTGATCGTTTAGTCGACAGCAATTAGGTAAACGAAAGCCCTCGGGGGGGAATCATCTCCCTCGGGGGCCTCAATCAATCTCATTACTGTGGAAGAATTTGTATGGATTTCAAATCTCTCCAAAACAGGGATAATATTTTTTTATTGATAAAACTCTTGTTTGCTGTTGTAGTTTTGTGGACTTACAACTCCAAGATGCTCTCGCCCTCTATAGATGCGGTCTCTAGCATGTCTAGGTCCTTCGTAGTGGGGGGTGTTCAACAAAATCCAGCATATTACGAACCATTTTCACTGTCCAGTGCAATAATTTTCACATTCTTGATATTTATGATGCTAGCTAGGAACGAGATAGTTCCCGCCATCAGATCCAAGAATTTCCAAATATCCTCAATATCTCTGACCCTGTCGTCTCTGGTAATATCGATTCTGGTCATTACCTTATCAGTGATGGGCGACTTTTCTCCAGCAAAGGGGATGCCGTTTCTACTAATTGGGGCCCCAATAGTATTAGCTTCCCTTCTTGTAGTGGACGATTCAGAGATTTTACCTCTCAACAGACTATACAGAAGCAATTCAAGAATTATCAACACAGTGATCATTTTCTCAGTTTTCATCGGTATGGCATTCAATATCTCATTTTTGCCTCCAATTATCTCCTCGGAAATATCCTCTTTCTTCTCTATAATACTGATTCTAATGGCTTTATTCGTATTCTATCAGATATCTTCAGAGTCGGGCAATCCCCTCACTCATGACCGCAGATCATCAACAATGATACTGATTATCGGACTGCCTCTGATTATCTACCTCAGTACTAGACTACTATTCCTTCTGCATAACCCTGATTCAGTGACTAGGGAGAGGTGGGACCTCTCATGGTCTTTCATGGATATGAAGAACACATTCGAGATCAATGCGTGGCCCATACAGCCTGACTTCCCAGAAGATACCAGGTGGCAATTCCTCTTCGGCGCTATATTGAACTCCGCAAGAGCAACTCTACTGAGCATCATTCTCTGTACCATTCTTGGCGTAATCATCGGAGTCACGAGACTCTCAAGCAATAAGCTCGCATCTGGTTTAGCTACCGTTTACGTAGAGGTATTCAGGAACATGCCTCTAGCAGTTCTACTCTTCTTGGTGATGCTACAGCTAGGTGAGACTCTCCCCATGTTCAAGGATGAAGCCAATATCGCTGGGTGGATATACTACAGTAATCAGGGACTGTTCTTACCTCGCCCTGACACACTCAGGATCATTATCGCACTAGCCATAGTCTTCTCGCTGTGGGCTTGGGGCCGTTACAGGGACAGAAACGGTATCGATGACTCTCCAGAGGCACTGACCAGAAAATCTCTGATTTGGTCCATGGCGCTAGTAGCATGTCTAGGAATTCTACTAACCGGCGACATGTCCCTGCCTAATTATGTAAAGCCGAATCCTAATATCCCGGGAACTTGGAACATAGAGGAAGGCTCGGCTTTCGAGGTTACTAAAGCATTCATGGCCCTGATAATTGGGCTCACCCTTTTCACTGCGTCTGTTGTAGCTGAGATCGTCAGGGGCAGTATACAGGCCCTTCCGAGGGGACAGGTTGAGGCCGCGGTCTCACTGGGCCTATCCCCTTATCAGAGACTCAGGCTCGTGATCCTCCCACAGGCCCTTAGGAGCATGATACCCCTGCTCAATAGTCAATACATGAACGTCTGGAAGAATTCCAGCCTCGCCATCATTGTGGCATACAGCGATATCTTCTATGTCATATTCGTCATGATGAACAATGTGGGGAAATTAATACCTCTATTCCTGCTTCTTCTGGTTATCTATCAGGCAGGTAGCCTACTCATATCTGGTATAATGAACTTCTACAATGCGAGGGTTACGAGGGTGAAGATATGAGTCAGGATACTGGTTTCTTCGAATCCTCAATGAGGAGAATTCTCGAATTAGAGCGAGGGGTTGCTGGTAGGTCTAGATGGGATTTGGATTCCAGAATGGATACTAATCTCTCACTACTGTGCATGGCTCTTTCTGGCGTATTCTCGGCCTATATGTTACTCAGTACGGAATCTTCAATCGATATCGGAGGGGAAGTAAGTATAGCAGATATCTGGATTTATTCGACAGCCGTTGCACTCTCGTGGTTTGTGGTCTGCTGGATAATACTGATTTCAGTCGTCAAACGCACTAGGATGGCTCCAGCCTTCAATGGCCATATCAGATTTCCATGGTTCGGCTCGACGGCACTTCTTGGTATAGTATCGTCATTTATCATGCTATTCTTGGTCGAGTGGATCTTCGATATACTGGTAATAAGCATGAGATGGGACATCGTATGGGCCAATAGGGCCTCTGTGATGTTAGGCCCCAATCTAACTGAGGCGATGACTCAGGACTACTTGGTCTCCGAGAATTGGAGGATATGGCCAATACTATTCCTCGTATGGGCGCTAGCAGGATCGGCCTATGGCGCCTCTAACACGTCTGTGAGATCATTCCTTCTCGGATTTGGCTCTGTGACAGCAGTGGTACTTCTGTTCGCAGGCAATCCACTTGAGGCCAATTACAATATCGACAGAGTCCTTTTCAGACTCGTATTAGCATCGGTGATTTCGTTAGCCTGCTTCACCACAATGAGAATCTACTCTCAGCGAGTGGAGGAGTACAGGGTCAATCGTGCAAAGAAGAATATTGGACTGATGGCGGTTTCTACATTCTTTCTGACGATCATACTGCTTGATCCGCCAGAATTCGTCAAGAACATTGCTAGCACCCTAGCAGGTTTCGGTATTCTTGAGGCCCAATTGGAGCTCATAACCCGAGATGGAGTCCCTCCAGCTAGATGGGGGGGATTACTGATCAACTTGGTCGTCGCCGCAGCCGGTTGTGTCCTGGGTTTCGCGATAGGGGTTTTCCTGGCATTCTCGAGGCAGAGCGATCTCCCTATCCTCAAGTGGCCAGGAATTGCAGTCATCGAGATAGTCAGGTCGGGACCACTGATCTGCTGGCTTTATTTCGCTATGTATCTCTTACCAGATGTCGCTGACCCTCTCTTCACTAACCCCGAGGATTTCGATAATATCGTGAGGATGATGGCGATATTCAGTCTGTTCGGAGGTTGTTACATAGCCGAGGTCATCAGAGGAGGCTTGCAAGCAGTGGATAGCGGTCAGAAGGAAGCTGCTCTCGCACTGGGCCTTAGTCCGATGCAGATTAAACTACAAGTCGAGCTACCAAACGCGGTCAGGACTACACTACCGTCTATCGTCAGTGTTTTCATAGGCCTCTGGAAGGACACAACGCTACTATTCATTATCGAGATTGTTGATTTCTTCAGAATCGCCAAGACTATGGCAAATACCGATCTTAGGTTCCTAGGGGATTTCCTAGAACCTGTCTACTTTACAGCCCTGATATTCTGGGTTTTCGCATTCTACCTGTCCAGGGTCTCCATGAACGTGGAGAGGAGCCTTGGCTTGGTTAAGGAAGGAGGAGGAGACGTAGCATGACCACTAGCAACGAATTGATAATTAGGACAAAAGGAGTGAAAGTAAATTTTGGAGATTTCTGGGCCCTAAATGGAATTGATATTGAAGTTACAAGAGGCGAGATAATAGTAATTCTTGGGCCCTCCGGATCTGGGAAATCTACATTCATCAGAACTCTGAATAGGCTTCAGCCTCACAGCGGAGGGACAATTGAGATAGATGGAATTACTATTGATGAAGACACTTCCATCAAGGATTTGAAGTATGTCAGATCAGAGGTTGGATTCGTCTTTCAGCAATTCAATCTATTCCCTCATCTGACAATAATGGAGAATATCACCTTGGCTCCAATGAAGGTCAAGGGAATGTCCAAGTCTGACTCAGAATCAAGAGCTCTTGAGCTTCTGGAGAGAGTAGGTATACCCGAGCAGGCTTACAAGTACCCATCAGAGCTTTCAGGTGGTCAGCAGCAGAGGGTAGCCATAGCTCGTGCTTTGGCCATGGATCCCAAGATTATGCTATTCGATGAGCCCACCTCAGCTCTCGACCCGGAGATGATTAAGGAGGTTCTAGATGTAATGGTAGATCTCGCGAAGGAGGATGTGACCATGGTAGTGGTAACCCATGAGATGGGCTTTGCCAAGGAAGTGGCAGACAGAGTCATACTCTTTGATGAGGGGCTCCTAATAGAGGAGAACACTCCTGAGGAGTTCTTCGATAACCCTCAGCACGACAGGACAAAGCTATTCTTGGAGCAGATTCTGTGATTGAGTTAGTATAATGACTGTTTATCGCTGATCAACCCCTGTCTCTTATACACATCTCCGAGCCCACGAGACTCAGTAGGAT
>CAXHFZ010000117.1:0-4501 GCA_964016325.1 uncultured Candidatus Poseidoniales archaeon
CCCCTAACCTCATCGGGAGTGATTGATAGATTGAGGGGCCAGAACTCTGATATCTCGGATTCTATTTCCTGCAGAATTCCAGTTAGCTCAACGGTTGTGGTGATTTCAGCAGCCTGCTCTGGCCAGTCCTTTGGCTCCACCCAAATCATAATCGGGTGATGCAAGCTATTTTCTAGTGACCATGCCAATAAGACCTCCAAGCAACTTTGGAAGGTAGGACACGTAGTTCCAGAGTCGTACTGGTTGTGATATACCCTCAGACCTTCCCTTAAGTCCCACCACACATCAATCTCGAACTGCCTGACACCTTGGTCGGTCGCTTGAATGTCGAGATCCTCATGAGTGTACATGTATTCTCTCGTAGGTGAGAAAATCGGCTCCACGTGATACGAGTTGTGAGTCCCCTCCATTTGTATGTGGTTTATTCGAAGGGGCTCCTCTTCCGGTGAATCGTCAAATATTGATGGAATGGCATCAGTGCCCAGGCATCCACCCAACACGGGGGAAATCAAGAGGATTGTCGTGAGAATGGCCACCGACCTCATCGTTAGGTCAGATGGGCCACACACAAAGAATGATTCGGATATTCTGCTGTTAATTTCCATTGGGGTCGCGTACCACCCCATCAGCCAACTCTACGCTAGAGGCCTTCCTGACACTAACGACCTCGACACTGAACTTGAGTGTCCTTCCGGCCATCTGATGGTTGAAATCAGCGGTTACCGAGTCTCCATCAATAGAGAGGATGGTGAATTGGATGGGTCCCTGATGACTCTGAGCTCCAAGCATCATCCCCTCTTCAATCTCCATATCCTCCGGAAACTGATCTCTGGGGATCTTCTGTACTGCTCCCTCATCTCGCTCTCCATAGGCTCTGTCTGGAGTCAGGGTGAAATCCCTCTTCTCCCCAACATCGGCGCCTAGCATCTCCTGTTCGAAGCCCGGTATCATCTGCCCGTGGCCTACAAGGTAGGTAAGTGGCCCCCTGCCTTCGCTAGAATCGAAGACTTCGCCGTCCGGGAAGGTACCTGTGTAGTGGACAGATGCCACTGTATCCTGCTCAATCTTGCCGGTCATATGGTTGGCTACTACGCCCCGCTTCTAACATTGTGGGTACAATCGGCTAGGTTCAGTTGCACCCGCACCCAGGTCCACAGCCATCAGAGTCCTTGTGGGCCGGCTCAGTGATATCCACCACCTCGACACTGAAATTAATAGTCATTCCAGCCATCTGGTGATTGAAGTCAACAGTGACCATATCGTCATCTACGGATGCCACGGAGAACTGCACGGGCCCCTGGTCGCTTTGCGCTCCAAGTACCATTCCCACCTCAATTTCCAACCCCTCGGGAAACTGGTCTCTAGGAACTTGCTGAATAGCTGCCTCGGTCCTCTCACCGTAGGCCCTTTCGGGCGTCAGAGTGAACTGTCTCTTCTCTCCAACTGCGGCTCCCAGCATCTCCTGCTCGAAACCTGTAATCATCTGCCCGTGACCCACTAGGAATGTAAGCGGATCCTTTCCTTCGCTAGAGTCGAAAATCTTCCCATCATCGAATGTACCGGTGTAGTGGACAGATACTACGCTATTATGCTCAATCTTGCTGGTCATGTTCAATTCTCGCACGCCCTCGTTTCTAAATGTGAGGGTTCGCAGTGTACGTTTTCCAGCTTAACCTATTGTGGCAACGTTCAACAAACATCGTCCTCTCCTCGGCCTATGGCGAGCCAAAGTCCGGGGGGTCAGATAGACTTCTCTTACAAGCCCATCGAAGGCCTATCCGACTCTCTGGAACGAAAGCTAGGGATGTTCTCAGTAGTGATAATTTCACTATCTGCGATGCTGGGAACAGGTCTTTTCGTCCTACCTGCCTTGGTAATGATCGATATGGGGGGCGGGACCGTCCCAGTACCTGGCATATGGCTGGCATACCTGCTCGCCGCACTGGCTATCCTACCGGCGGCGGTCTCAAAGGGAGAACTGTCAACTGCGATGCCGTCATCCGGGGGTTCTTACGTGTACATAGAGAGAACTTTCGGGCCACTGGTCGGAACGATCGCAGGTGTCGGCCTTTGGGGTGCCTCGATGCTGAAGACGGTTGTCGCTCTTGTTGGCTTCAAGGCATATCTTTGGGCTCTGGAAGAGCTCCTTGGCATAACTATCGACATCGAGGTAGCCGCCCTCATTCTGTTAGCGCTCATCACGATCATCAACATATTAGGCGTAAATAGAATCAAGAAGATTCAGACTCCCATAGTAGCTTTGATGGTAGCTTTCATCGCAATTCTATGTATCTGGTCAATTTTTACCCTGCCCATGAACTGGGACGTCGCCTTCGGGGAGGGGGCTTATGGAACTGGATGGGAGGACGTTGCCCATGCCGCAGCGTTCGTCTTCGTAGCATATGCAGGAGTGACAAAGATAGCGGCAGTAGGAGGGGAGATAAAGAATCCAAGTAGGAACATTCCATATGGGATGGTCCTCTCTCTGGTAATTGCTTGCGCTCTTTACGTCATGGTAACGATAGTGATGGTATCGGCAGTGGATCCTTCGGGATACCTTGACCCCGACACAGGCAAGGCAAGGGAAGACCCAGTATACGTATTCGCTGACATGGTAGGGGGTTCGACAGTGGGGACAGTCTCAGCGGTTTTCGCCGTCACCGTCCTGACTTCACTAGCCTTGGCTTCTCTGATGGCCACCTCCAGGTTCCCATTCGCCATGGCAAGGGACAACCTCCTCCCCGAGTCACTAGAGAAGGTGCACCCTCGCTACCAGACCCCGCACCTTGCCATTGTTGGTACTAGCTTGTCAATGGCCCTTGCTATCACCTTACTGCCGGTCGAGGAGATAGCGAAGTTGGCATCCGGGTTCAAGATCATGATTTTCATGACCGTCAATGCCTCAGTGATAGTCCTTAGGAGGGCCTCTGATACACACTCTTGGTACCGCCCAGAGTGGAAGTCCCCGATGTATCCATTTATCCAGATTTTCGGAATACTCAGTGGGGCACTACTCCTCTACGTAATGGGAATGACTGCTGTAATGGGCGGTCTGGCATGCGGTACGATTGGGGCCCTGGTTTACTTCCTATACGGGAAGTCCAGAGTCCAACCGATGCTGACTCCATGGAGGACGGTCAGTACCGAGCTCACCAATCCCGCTCAGGCAGAGCGCGAGAAGAGGTGGCTAGTTTTCCACAACGTCGCTGGCACGAAGGAGAGGTACTCCGAGCAGATGACTGAGGGTGAGTTCGTCCACGCAATGAGCATCATTGCTCCACACTTGGACAGGTCCAGTGTCAGGAACTTGTTTCATGAGATAGATTTGGACGGTAATGGGATCATAGACCTAGATGAGTTCCTGCTGGGCATCGATGAAGACAATCTATTTGCGAATATTTCTGAGTCCGAATGATTTCCACTTAGGCGTGCAATTGAAGACTTGAACTCCTCTCGGTCAAACCCGGGTGAGTCAATGGCGATAGCTGGTCGTGCGAAGAAAGTCACTACACACACCCTGCAAGAGATGAAGAGGGCAGGCGAAAATATCACCATGCTGACATCCTACGACTACTCATTGGCAAGGCTAGTCGATGGTGCTGGCATCGATGTGATATTAGTTGGCGACTCTGCATCTAACGTCATGGCTGGAAACGATACAACGGTACCGATTACACTGGAGCACATGATCTACCACGCCCAGTGCGTTGTAAATGGAGTGGATAGGGCACTTGTAGTCGTCGATATGCCATTCGGCACTTACCAGGGCGATACGAAGCTAGCGCTGAAGAGCGCCATCCGGATAATGAAGGAGTCAGCTGGACACGCGGTAAAGCTGGAGGGAGGGGTCGAAATAACCGACTCAATCAAGAGAATACTAACTGCAGGAATACCTGTAATGGGCCACTTGGGACTGACTCCCCAGTCCATATACAAGTTCGGGACCTATGGCGTCCGAGCCAAGGGAGAGGAAGAGGCAGAGAGACTGATCACGGACGCACTGGAACTCCAAGAGGCAGGGTGCTTCGCCATAGTCTTGGAGAAGATACCTGCCGATCTGGCCAAGATGGTTAGCGACAGACTAGATATCCCGACGATCGGCATCGGTGCGGGCCCTCACTGCGATGGCCAGGTCCTGGTCCTGCATGACATGCTCGGAATCACGAAAGACTTCTCTCCACGTTTTCTCAGAAGATATGCCGATCTGGGTGACGCAGTGGATAATGCAGTCAAGCAGTACATCACTGATGTGAGAAGCGGGGACTTCCCCAACGATGAGGAGAGCTACTAGATCCTCCCCCAACCTTCAAGGACGCCCGCCCGGCAGTTACCCCTGAATGAGCGAGCTATGGGTTGAGAGACACCGCCCTCGCACAGTATCCGACATAAAGGGACAGAAACAAGTGGTAGACCGACTAAAGGCATATGCTGTAAAACGTTCATTCCCACACCTGATGCTGTCTCTTATACACATCTGACGCTGCCGACGAATGACGTCGTG
>CAXHFZ010000118.1:0-4477 GCA_964016325.1 uncultured Candidatus Poseidoniales archaeon
CCTGTGGCATACTCCACGAAGAGGAGTGGCATTAGTGAAGTCAAAATTGTTGGCCTCAGGAGGAAGATATCCGAGCAGATGGTCAAAAGTGCGTTTTCAATACCTCATTTCTCGTATTTTGAGGAGGTCGATGTCACGGAGCTCGAAGCATTGAGGCAGGCACTGAATTCTAATCGTGGCGAGGATCAGCCAAAACTTACGTACTTGCCTTTCATAATGCTAGCCCTAGCTAAGATTATGCCAGAACATCCAGAATGTAATGGATATTTCTATGATGAAGAGGGAGTAGTCCATCGTCATGAGGCTGTAAACTTGGGAATAGCCACACAGACAGATAGAGGGCTATACGTTCCAGTGGTCAAGAATGTCGAGGCCATGGACGTCTGGCAGGCGGCAAGCGACCTGATTCGTGTTTCGGGAGCAGCGAGAACGGGGACAGCTAGTCTTGATGACTTAACAGGTTCCACTTTCACGATTACCAGTCTTGGACGAGAAGGAGGGCTTGGTGCGACACCAATAATTAATCATCCAGAGATGGCCATATTGGGGGTGCACAAAGCCAGAGATGTGCCAGTTGTCAGAAGCGGAAATATCGTGGTTAGAAGAATAATGAATCTCTCCAGCTCTTTTGATCATAGAGTAATCGATGGAGCTAATGGAGCTAGCCTTATTCAGCATCTGAAAAGAATGCTAGAGTATCCTGCTATGATATTCATGTGAGGTGACATAATGAATGAAATTAGAAAATGTCAAGTCTTGATTATTGGCGCAGGCCCTGGTGGATATGTAGCTGGGATTAGGGCCGGTCAGCTCGGCCTTGATACCATTGTTGTAGAAGGAGATAAATCAGGAGGGACTTGTCTGATTAGAGGTTGCATTCCGAGTAAGGCCATGATACATGCGGCTGAAAGATTTGAGTCACTTTCGAAGCATAGTTCCGAGAATGGACACATGGGCATTACGATATCATCTGAACCAGTGCTGGATATGCCATCACTCATCTCTTGGAAGGATTCAATTGTAGAGCGTTTGAATAAAGGTGTAGAATCTCTCTTGAAGGGAGCTGGTGTAGACTTAGTAAAGGGATGGGCAACCTTCACCGGCCCTAAGAGGTGTACTGTAAAAACATCAGAAGGTGATATAGAAATTGAGGCTGAGAATGTAATTATAGCAACTGGATCTAGTCACATAGACCTTCCCTTCATGCCTTGTGATGAAGAGTTCATACTCTCCTCAACAGGAGCTCTTGAGTTAGATTCCTTGCCCTCAAAGGTTGCCATAGTTGGAGGCGGTTATATTGGATTAGAGCTCGGGTGCGCACTTTCTAAATTAGGCTCAGAGGTAACGGTAATCGAGGGGATGGACTGTGTATTAGGAATATTTGACAAGGAGCTCCGAAGGCCTCTGGAGATATGGCTGAAGAAGCATGGAGTCTCCATCCATACTAACACACTGGCAAAGAGTGCGGAGGTCAAGGGGAGAGGCGCCTCGAAGAAGGTAGAGCTCTTTTTCGAGAAGGATGGTGAGCTTCAATCAATTAAGGTTGACAAAGTATTGGTAACTGTTGGAAGGAAGCCGAATACCAAAGGTTGGGGATTAGAGACTATGGGAGTGAGGATGGATCACTCCGGACGATTCATCAGAATTGACAGACAATGCAGGACAAATGTCCCGGGTGTCTTCGCAATCGGCGATGTCTCAGGAGAGCCAATGCTGGCACATAAGGCTAGTTCGCAGGGAGAGATGGTAGCTGAGATTATTTCAGGATTAAACCGGGAATTTGACAAGGTTGCTATCCCTGCCATTGTTTTCACTGAACCTGAGATAGTTTCTGTGGGTCTGATGCCTGATGAAGCCAAAGAAAGGGGCGAGGATATAATTGTTGGGAAGTTTCCTCTAGCCGCCAATGGCAGAGCTCTTACTCTTGAAGCCGAGAAAACAGGCGGATTTATCAGGGTTGTAGCTCGAAAGGCTGATCATGTTATACTAGGAATACAGGCAATAGGTAGTCATGTAGCTGAACTCCACGGGGAGTTTGTACTAGCTCTTGAGATGGGTGCCCTATTGGAGGATATTGCGGATACAGTGCACGCTCATCCGACCATGGCAGAGGCCTTCCACGAAAGCGTCCTAAAATCTCTGGGACACGCTATCCATTCAGCATGAGGTGGATTCTTGTCGGAGATAAAAATACTCCATCTCGGAGTCGAGGAGTATTCTACAGTTTTTGAGAAGATGAAAAAATTACAGGAAAGAAGAATCGAGGATAAAATTACGGATACTCTGATTTTCGTTATTCATCCAGAGATTGTCACCTTGGGACCTAAGGCAGTAAGGGATGAAGTGGTGATTGAAGATTATCAGATATATGAGACAGATAGAGGAGGAGGGGCAACATGGCATGGGCCCGGGCAACTAGTTGTTTATCCAATAATTAAGTGGGAAGGAGAGTTTCAAAGTGTCAGAGGAGTGATATCTCTGTTGGAGGATTGGGCAATGTCGGCTTTCGAAGTATGTGGCATTGAGTCTTACAAAGACAAAGCTATGCAGGGAGTATGGGTCGATGGACACAAAATTTGCTCGATCGGACTTTCTTTCTTTAAGTGGGTCAGTAGGCATGGGATGTCAATAAATGTGAATACACCGGGTTCCAGAGTAGAGAGGGTATCTGGGTGTGGCATGGAGGAAGGAACCCATACTTGTCTGCACAAGCTTGGATATTGTTTCGATAAGGAGGGGAACAAGATCGATGTCAAAAGAATTGAGGATGCATTGTTTGAGACATGTCAGAAGATTCTAGGGAGGGTTCCTAGTTATTATACGAGCGAGGAAATGAGGACTTAGTGTGATTCCAGAGAAAGGCCCACTTGCTAGACTATGGGGATTAGAACCCAATACAGTCTTCCTGAACCATGGATCATTCGGTGCAGCTCCCATTGCTGTTCGGAAGGAACAGGATAGGATCAGAAATGAAATGGAGGAAGATCCGGTATATTTTGTGGAGAGGAAAATGAAAAATCTATGGGAGGAGTCCGTTTTTGAGCTATCCAGATTCCTAAATGCGGATCCGGAAGGTATGGTCTTCGTTACCAATGCGACAATGGGAGTAAATACTGTACTTAGATCACTAAAACTTTCACCAGGAGATGAAATTATTGTTCCGGATCATGCATATCAGGCTTGTAAGAATGCGATTGATTTCGTCACTGGAAGATCGGGAGCAAGGACAGTAATCGTAAAGGTTCCTTTTCGAGTGTGCAATGAATCCGAAATCGTTGAACCTATTTTGTCTGCAGTGACCAGCAGAACGGTATTAGCAATGATAGATACTGTTTCTAGCCCTACGGGCCTAAGAATGCCATTTGAAAGCCTAGTCTATCAACTTCAAAACAGGGGTGTCGATGTCCTGGTTGATGCTGCTCATGGCCCTGGAATTGTTCCTCTCAATATTAGTAAGTTGAATCCAGCCTACATAACTGGAAATTGCCACAAGTGGTTGTGTACCCCGAAGGGCTCTGCTTTTCTTCACATTAGAGAAGATAAGAGGATGAAAATTAGCCCACTAAACATAGGTCACGGCTATTCAAGTGATTTACCAGTAGCAGAGAAATTCCGTTTTGAATTTGACTGGTCGGGCACACGGGACCCTAGTCCCTGGCTGTGTATTCCATTCTCTATTGGGTACTTGGGAAGTCAGATCAAAGGAGGTTGGGAAGGGATAATGACGAAGAACAGGAAGATGATACTCCATGGTAGAGAGCTTCTATGTGAGGCCCTGGGGACCACACCACCGACACCAGATTACATGATTTCTTCAATGTCATCAGTCGAGTTCCCATGGGAGGGTGAAGTCCTCCCCTCTCCATCGGATGGTGAACCCACTCATAATTTACTTTATGATGAATATAGGATTCAAGTACCGGTGATTTCATGGCCTATTCACGATACCAAATATATCAGGATCTCAGCTCATATTTACAATACTAAAGAGGAGTATGAATATCTCTCAGAATCGCTAAAATCAATTTTAGGGAGTTAGGCAACCATTGAAGGCATGTAGCATTGCCCACCTGTCATGCCTAGTGCAGTTGTAGCGATAACTGGGGCCTCGGGTGCCCGCTATGGGGTTAGGTTAGTTGAGCAACTGAGTCTAGCTGGATGGGAAATTGATCTTATAATAAGTAAAGCCGGTAAAATCAACCTCAAACTTGAGTGTGGAATAGGAGCGGCGGAGCTCGATGAAGTTGAGGGCGTGTCAATACATAATAACGCGAATCTTGCAGCCAGACCGGCATCCGGATCAGCATTGTATGACGCCTATGTAATCTGTCCAGCTAGTGGAACAACTATAGGAAAAATTGGAGCAGGAATATCCGATAATCTATCAACTAGAAGCGCTCTTGTTGCGATCAAGGAGAGAAGGAAGCTGATTAGTGTGCCAAGGGAAACCCCAACACCAACACCTCACCTAGAAGCT
>CAXHFZ010000119.1:0-4429 GCA_964016325.1 uncultured Candidatus Poseidoniales archaeon
CCCACGACGTCATTCGTCGGCAGCGTCAGATGTGTATAAGAGACAGCCCTAGAGCGTACATGGGATCCTTCTTCTATGTGCTTTCCAGACTGAGCCCCCTCAATCCTCCTGATGCCCATGTTAACCTGAATTGGTTCATCTAAAATTTGTGATTTGTGGAGTAATGCCTCAACGGGTCCAATCCTTACGAACGCTCCGTATTCAGAAACATCGGATACATATCCATCAACAACTTCATTATTCTCCATGTTGAAGAGGAGTGCCTTAAAGCTGACAGCTTGATAAATTGCCCCGTCTCCATGTATGATTTTTCCCCTTCCAACTGGCTTGTGATCAAAAGTTAAAACAGTGTAATTTTCATCTACGTCAAATCGTCCTTCGAAGGCATCATTAGCGAGACTGTCTATGTGATCGACTAGACTCTGTCCCTCTCTGATATACTCTGCTGGAATACGAATAGTGTCTTCTCGCTCAACAATGCTGTACATTTTTTTCCCTCCAAAACAGACCTCTCCATGGTTTGCCTAGACGGGTGGGATATCCCTCCCGTCCTTCATCGGCTGAGCCTCTGGAGGAGAAGTCCGTGCCTCGGCGAGCTGCCTCTCCTGTATAAGCACAACGGATGCAAAGATTCACTCGGCTAGGGCCAATAATCCCTCAGACCTACGGTCTGAGAGAGAATATGGTGCGAACGTTCAAGAGTGTTACAAATGCCATTTGTTAATCTGATGACATCTCTTGCAAGGACGGACGGCAGGTGCAGTCGCCGAAGAGCACTCATTATTTCGGCAATAATGTCGCTTGTGGTTTTCTATCCACTAACTTTGGAGAAGGTCGTTGAGACTGGAGTAACAGAAGATAATTTGAATTTCACTACCATCATGGTAGATCCTTGGGAGGATGGAGACCAGCCATGGCCCCAATCAGGGAGGACCCCGGGTAGAATGTCTGCCAGTCCTGTTCATGACCCAACGGGTAGCGTAAACTCGCTTTCATCAATTACCGACCCTGTAATTAACTGGGAGTATGGAAACTACGACATTGGAACTGATTCTCTTGGAACTCCAATTGGCGATTTTAGTGGTTCCCTTCAAGTTGATTCAGAATCTCATGAAAGATGCGGGGGGAGTTCTCTATACACAGTTGTCGTTCAGACTGATACTTCCTCGGGAGATAGCTATCTAAGAATAATCGAGGGAGAGGACTCAGACTTGGCATGGGAAGTTAACCTTGGTCAAACAGAGACAGTCAAGGCGTCTCCGATGATTGTCGATATCGATGGTTCTGAAGGTCCAGAAATTCTGGTTGTGTATGATTTAGTAGTAGGAAGTGATGTCACACTAAGAGTAGATGCATGGTCGCCCAGACTGGTTTGTGATGTTACCGGGTGGTCACCGAGTGGCTCGCATGACAGTCAATTACTCTGGAATTGGGAGGAGCCTGATTTGATGATAAGTAGCGAGGATGGCCCATACACAGGAAGTATCTGGGGCGGACATAAGCCAACCTCACAACCACTGCTCGCTGATTTGGACTTAGACGGGGATGCAGAGCTAGTGATATCTGCCATAAGGGAAAGTGATAATTCCCCGAAGGTAGTTGCAATCAATCTACCTTCTTCTGGCTCACCCACGAAGATTTGGGATAAGAGTTTGAGATATGGAAGTCATGGATCTGACCCCGTATTTGTTCAGACTGATGATAATACAGCCTATGTGATGCTGACAACGACTGAATCGACAAACGGTGCGATGTGGCTTTGGAAGCTTGACTCATCGAGTGGCGATCCGAGTTGGGATGGGAAGTCACTCGGCAACCTAGATGGGGACTCCAATGTCCCTCATATTAGGTTACCAGGACCGATCGTGGCTAATCTGGATCAGGATAGTAGTCCTGAGATTATTGTGACCATTCCAACCGATAGTGACTCATCGGGAAATCTTGACGGGGCCGAATTTAGAGGCTTGGAAGTCGCGAATGGATCTGAAATATGGAGTTACACCGCCCCTAATGGATATGCTGATTCTCCGCCTTTGCCAGTTGATACTGATGGCGACGGGGACCATGATAGAATGTGCTGGGTTACGTGGTGGCAAACCACTACAGCGAGGCACGGCATAACTGGATGCGTAGATGATACAGATACGTCAAGTCCGAATGAAGCGTGGTATCGAGATTTGGAACAAAGTAGTGGTACTCCGAATGATGAGATTGCTGTTTCGCAGCCAATATGGATGGATATCGAGGGGACTGCAGAGCCTGAATTACTAGTTGCTTACGGCAGATCACTATGGGGCTTTGATGGTTCAGAAGGTACTGGTTCGGCTATTGGAACAGAATGGTCAAATGATTTGGAATTGAATCAGAGGACCTGGTCCTCGCCATCATTGGCAGACATTGATGGGGACAACACGCTAGATGTGATTATTGGAGCAACGGTAGTTTCTCTAGAGCGAACTGATATCAGGCCTTTGCTTGATGGAAGAGGGATTGAATTCGATCCAACCTCTCCTAATCCAGAGCAAAGTGTGCAGATTTCAGCGTTCATTGAGAATTCTGGAACAGGTAATCCTGATTCCGATGTTGATGCAGTTTTGTATGCCGATGGAATAGAGATAGGGAGGGAGAGATTTTCATCCATGCAACCTGTTTCCCCTTCCGGAACGGGGTCTTTCGAATCTTTCTCTGTCGAGTGGTCAGGACCACTTGGAGACCACGAGTTTACATTGGAGATTGATCCATTTTCCAACCTAACTCAGACTAGAACAGATAATGATGTGTACTCCAAGACGTTGTCAATAATTCCCACTTATAATGTCACATTTGAAATTTCATCAGAGCCATTGAGAGTCAATCCTGGGGATTCAGTTGAGGCCTTTCCGATAGTAAGGTCTACTGGGAGATTATCGGGTACTTGGTCATTGGAAATAGATGGTTCGCAACTTCCTCCGGGTTGGACATGGGAGGATGTGACGCCCGGAGGAAGTAGTAGCGTTCAGATCGCTACTGGGGAGTCTTGGTCTCCCGTAATTGAGATAGTCGCCCCCTCTACGGCCCTGGGGTCTGATTCAGGTTTCCTTGGCTTGACTATGTCTCTGGATAGTGACTCCAACATTAGTGTTTCATCTATACTTCCCATTGAGGCAAATAGGACAAGGGGATTATCCATCAGAGGCCCCGAGGGCGCATCTTACAGCTCCGGATATGGATTAATCGGAGATTCTGCTAGAGCGTGGATTGTCGTGGAAAATATAGGAAATGCCGTGGAAAATCAAATCTCATTGGATTGGGGTAATACACTTTGGGGTAGTGATTTACGATTAATTGACAGTGATGGGAATGAGAGGTTTGCATTGGTTCTTGACCCAGGCGAGAGGCTAGTTTTGGAAGCTAACCTTGATGTTCCATTTGTTGATGAAAATCAACAAGTAGTGCTAATTGGTGATCAAGTAGAGACGGCTTTGACGCTATGTGTGGATGGGGATGATGGTTGTCAAACTGTGGACTTGACTTTCATTGCTTCCGGGGTAATAAGTAGGAGTCATATCAGAAGTGTCCCTTCAGATGGCTTAGAGTGGATAATAGAAGCCGACGGTCCTGTAGGTGAAGATATCCTATCCTGGTCATTATCATCGGCTGGAATGGCAAAAACTGGTTGGTCTTGGACTGCATCGGGTGATTTAGAAATAAACGGCGACAATCTTTCGATGAATGTTTCCAGCGGGAGTGGAGCGGGTTATCTGTCTCTAAATCTTCCAAGTAATGCGCCCCCTGCCTTTCACTACTTCGAAGATTCTAGTGAAGAGTCAGCATCTCATTCTCTCAGATTATCAATAGAGATTCTTCAAATTTTTAGATCTTCGATGGTAGTCTCATCGCCCAGTGAACAGCCGTTCCTTGTAGAGGTGGAAGATGAGTCCTTGGTTGTATTAAGATTAGAAAATTCAGGAAATGGAGATGATTCATTCAATCTGGGTTATTCGTTAATACTGGATGATAATATCACGGAGGATCCTGGAGTTGATGTCTCCTTTTCTAGAGATTTGGTTTCTCTTTCGGCAGGTAGCCTTACCACCGTTCCAGTAACCGTACTTCTCCCTGAAAATACCCCTGCCAGGGTCCCTATGAAGGTTTCATTTTCTATGCAATCAGTGGGAGATTCTACTATTTTATCTACCGTAGAGATAGTATTTGAGGCCAGGCAGGACCATCAGTGGAATGTCTATCCATTCCTTTCTAGCGAGTCAGGAAATATTGATGCTGAGGGGGAAACATTCCAAGCGGACCCTGGAGAGTCTGTCTCGTTGGATGTTCAAGTGACAAACGTTGGAAATCTGGTGGATGATTTAACTCTGCAAACATCCGTTATTACCTCCCTTCAGAGTCTGTCTCTTATACACATCTCCGAGCCCACGAGACTCAGTAGGAT
>CAXHFZ010000120.1:0-4373 GCA_964016325.1 uncultured Candidatus Poseidoniales archaeon
TCGTGGGCTCGGAGATGTGTATAAGAGACAGTCCTTGAGGTCTGGTCCCTCATCGCCACAGTACTCCGAGTCTAGTAATGGTCTTCATTGTGACGGATATTTTTCATCAGTTGATAATTAGCTTAGTTGAGTTATCTTGATAGAGCATCGGCTAGAGGAGTTATTGTTCAGGGGTTAGTATGGCACGAGTAAAAGTAGCTATCAATGGGTATGGGACAATTGGAAAGAGAGTTGCGGATGCAATTGATGCACAGGATGATATGGAGATTGTGGGGGTTACCAAGACAGGCCCAAGCTTTGGTTGTGAGATGGCAGCTAAGAAGGGATTTGACCTCTATTGTACATCTGATGACAAAGACATGATTTCTACCTTCGAAAATTCTCATTTTGTTTGCAAAGGCGGACTCAAGGATCTGCTTTCCAAATCCGATGTAGTCATAGATTGTTCTCCAGGAAAAATGGGTGCAGCTAATCTCAAAAAGTACCAAGAGGCCGGAGTAAAAAGTATATTTCAAGGAGGGGAAAAACACTCACTGACCGGACTTTCTTACACATCTTGCGCTAATCATATGGAAAATTTCGGAGCAGAAACAACAAGAGTTGTTTCTTGTAACACCACAGGACTCTCTAGAACACTGGTGCCATTGTTTGACTTGTGCGGATCTCTGAAAGTAGAATGTACAATGATCAGAAGAGCGGCAGATCCGGGCGACTCAAATAGAGGCCCCATCAACGCTATAAAACCGGTTTTGAAGGTACCCAGCCATCATGGACCGGATGTGATGACAGTAAAGCCAGAAATCGTGATCAATTCGCTTGCGGTAGCAGTACCGACAACGATAATGCATGTCCATGCAATCATTGCCGATCTTCCAGAGAATCACGGCCTCACCACTGAAACAATTTTGGATATATGGAACGAGACTCCGAGAGTTATCGTGATGAACGGCAAGGGCAATAGGATTACAACTACTGCCGAGGTAATGGAGATGGCCAGGGATATCGGGAGAAAATGGGGTGATCTACACGAAATATTTGTCTGGGAAGATGGAGTAAGGTTAATCGGAAATAGACTGTATTATTTCCAAGCAATCCACCAAGAGAGTGATGTGATTCCTGAGAATGTAGACTGTGTGAGAGCTCTGATGAAACTTGAGGGAAGCTGGACCGAAAGCGTCACCAAGACAGACCAAGCAATTTCCCGATATTACAATATTTGAGCTTTTTCACGGCTTTTTAGTCATAATCGGTTGTGATTATTGTATAATCAGCTTAGGTTAACTGTCAAAAGGCTGGTTAGGTTCCGAAGGAACCATGTATGGAAGGAAATCAACTTTCCTTGTCCTTACAGTTTTGTTATTTTCCTCATGGTCGGGAATAGTTTCAGCCTCCCCTCAAGGTACTGATTCGATTCAGTCGCCAAACCCCGATGATTATCATTTTGAAAAATGGTCCCCTCTGGAATTTGCTTCAGAGCATGTACACCAAATCAGGCAAACCTCAGGACTTTTACATTCCCCGTATGGGTCTTTCGACCCACTCTTGAATGAATACCCAATCTTTGGGGGATTGAATACCGGCGATTACAGTTACTCAGATAGGCCAGTCTTTGTGATTCAATCTGAAACCTCTGACATTTCGGGTATATCATCCTCAGTGGAAGAGGTAGGAGGCGCAATACTGGATTACGTTCCTGACAGTGCGCTTCTTGTGAGGCTACCCGTACATGTTGATGCTGATAATTTCTTAGATTCTCTGGCCAATGTAAGGTGGTCGGGGCAAATGCCCGATATATGGAGAGTGTCTCCTGAAATCCTAGGTGAGATGAATGTCCCTCCATCACAATTCAATCTTCAGATTTTACCAGCTAACGACTTAACAAACGAAGAGCTGATTTCTCTAGAGAGGGACCTATCACTGATTTCCAGTTATGATCAATCGACCAATTGTGACGCGTGGCTGTGTACTATTGAGAGTGTTGATCCGACCTGGATTCCTCTCTTATCAAAAGACTGGAGAATTTTGCATATCCAAACCACAAGCATAGCGTCGGTATACAATAGTGTGGCTAGGGACATATCCGGCGTACAAGGGGCATATGAGCAATCATCAATGTCCTTGGATGGTTCAGGTGAGGTCATTGCTATTTCAGACACTGGCTTAGACCAAGACCACGGTGATTTCGACGGAAGAATAAGGTCAGTATACAGCCAATTTGGTCCAGATAATGATAACTCGGACTTACTTAGTGGTCACGGAACCCACGTAGCCGCAACGCTCCTAGGAGACGGCTCCGGTCAATCATCCGCACTAGGTATGGCACCTGGAGCAACATTTCACATGTACACTCACGAGTCTCAAAGTGGCTTTTTCGGTATTTATGGCTCGTTATACGGTCTATTTACACACTCGTGGAACCAGAATGCTAGGATACATACCAACAGTTGGGGCACAACAAACTTAGGCAATTACAGTCAGACATCTTCCAATGTAGATGATTTCGTGAGCGACTATCCTGCCTATATGGTCCTATTTTCTGCTGGTGATATTGGAGGAACTAATGATTCTGGCATCACGCCTCCGGGCACCTCTAAGAATGCTCTAACAGTGGGTGCTTCTACAACTGGGTCTTATGGCTCTGAGCCTTCGGGAAGTGTGGTTTCTTTCTCATCACAAGGACTTACCAATGATGGCAGAATAAAGCCAGAAATTGTTGCACCCGGAGTCCTCATTTGCTCGGCAAGAGCTCAGGAAGCAACTCTGGTCGATGGGCAATCCTGCTCCGGTTTAACACATGATGACGGCACTACGCCACTTTATGTCGCGATGAACGGAACCTCAATGGCAACACCTGTTGTTGCGGGAGCCTCTGCACTCGTCCGACAGTTTCTGAGGGCCGAAGGGATCAGTGAGCCTAGATCTGACCTGATTAGAGCAATTCTAATCAACGGGGCCGTAGATATCGGAGATAGTAATGTGCCAAACCCCTCTGAGGGATGGGGACAACTATCACTCGACAACAGCCTCTTCCCAGTGTCAGAAAATGGGGTGGAAATGGATGTGATGTATGATTATTCAAGAGAGCTTTTTCCAGGTCATGGATTCACCTACACATTCGACGTAAGTCCAGGTGCAGGACTAGATGCTACTCTGGCTTGGAACGACCTAAAGGGATCATCAGTCGCAAATCAGTCGGCCTCTCGTCTAGTCAACGATCTTGACCTATCTGTTACTGCTCCCGATGGGACAATTTATCTCGGAAACGAATTCATATCCGGATTCAGTGTATCTGGTAACTCCAAAGATTCTCTGAACAATCTTGAAAGAGTAAAAGTTCAGGATGCTTTGCCCGGTATATGGACAGTTAGAGTAGGAAACGCGGGAGGGGATACTCAGGGCTACTCTTTGGTATTCTCGGCTGTAGCGAGTGAGATTAGTGAAGCTGATTTGACTGTTTTCGAAGGTTCTATATCTACTTCGGTTCAAAATCCACTGCAAGGCGACACAATTCTAATTGAGGCCGCTTGGGGCAACCAAGCTACCGCAACAGCATCACAATATGATGTGGAAATCCACGATGTGACCACTGGAAACTTATTGCACACATCAAGAAGATCGCCAATCGCAGGAGGTGGACTTGACTCACTCTCATTTCCCTATTCGTTCTCTTCAACAGGTGAGCACGTACTCAGACTATCACTTGATTCATCTTCGGAGATATACGAGTTGAATGACGAGGTCAGTGGCAACAACAACAACATAGCTGAGATAATCGTAGAGGTTTCTCAAATAGGAGTAAGAATTACCCCTCTTTTGGAAAATGGAAATCTGCCATCCAATCCGTTGGAATTTGAAGATTCAAGGAATAGAGGTATGAATCCGAGGGAGACTAACTCTGTATACTTCCCTCTAGAACTTAGAAATGAAGGAACCTCAACTATATTTGTTCAACTCAGCGTTTCTCCTGTAAATATTGTCTCAGAGAATGGGGTCTTGCAACCACCATCTGATGAATGGTGGAAAATCCTCAATCAGACAGGACCATGGGAACTGGGGCCGATGGGAAGTGAAGGGGATAGGATAGTGATTGAGCTAAATCTCACTGCTCATCCTCAATCCACTTCCTCGTCCCTTCCAGGAGAGGTTTACGCCCTTCCAGGTACGTTTGTAACCGATTTGAATCTATTCGATGTAAACGCTCCCACCGTGAATAACGTAATCAGACTGGAAGCAGAGGTAGACAGAATCGAGGGTCTGGTCACAGTCCTAGCTGGAGAAGGAGGTGCTGAGGCCGAACCGGGAGACTGGGCATCCTTCTCTCTTGCAGTAGGAAATGACGGGACTGTCTCTTATACACATCTGACGCTGCCGAC
>CAXHFZ010000121.1:0-4305 GCA_964016325.1 uncultured Candidatus Poseidoniales archaeon
CAGCGTCAGATGTGTATAAGAGACAGCCGTAAGGGGGCACAATGTCAATGATCTCAGTCCAGATCCAACATTCGTTCCGGACTCAATGAATGTATCCACCCCTATTCCACAAGTTGGGGAAGAAGTACAGGTTTCAGTACAAATAAAGAACATCGGAGCAGGATCAGTCACAGATATACCAGTCATGGCGAGAGTCGACTCCGCTCTTTTAGGAGAGCAGTTGGTATCTCTATCGCCGGGACAAACAGAGGAGCTATACTGGTCATGGACCCCCGAAACAGAAGGAGATTCTGCTTTTGAGTTCTTCATCGATCCGAACAATCAATTTGATGAAATGTCAGATTCCAATAATTATTTTGGAGAGATAGTAATCGTCAGTGCTCCCGGGGTCAGGGTCTCCGCACTCGAGGATACTCTCACCCTGGTCGATCCTACCTCTACAACCTCAACATGGGATTTAGCACTTACAAATACCGCACTCTTCGAAACTAATGCCACAATATCTGCCTCCTCTCCAACTAGGGTGCAAGATGGCACTGAATTCGGCTGGTTCCAGTCATTCACCTCGAACACGTTCAACCTTATGCCAACTGAACAGGTCTCGATTGGAATGACTATGGTACACCCAGCACCTCCTCCGCCTGGTACTTATTCCATGACTATATCCGGATACGATATAGAGAATGATGTTCTTTCAGAAATGATACTCTACTTCGAAGTTCCCATACTAGCTGACGCGAACGTACAATTGTTGAATGAGCAAATTTTAGTCAGCCCTCTAGAACAGACCAAGACCCAGATTACTATTATCAACGATGGAAATGGTGCCCAATCATATGACGTTGAACTAGTCTCTCCTGCAGGATGGCACCTAGGTCTTGACTCTATTGGGACATTCGAAGGATCATCTCATGGGTCAACCGGAACACTGCAGAAAGGATCCAGTAAGACAGTCGATATCACTATCAACTCGCCCGGAGCAATGATACCATCCGGGACGACGTTCGAAGCTGCAATTATTGTACATTCAAGAGTCAGCTCTGTCTCGTGGGCTCAGGATATATTCCTAATCGTTGGACCCGTAGACAATGTGTCTCTTTCTCCGGTACCTGGAGAGTCAAGAAAGGACATACCTCCTGATTCTCTCCTGATCATTGATTTAACCATCGAGAATCTAGGAAATCGAGATTGGGAACTGACCCCCTACCTAATGTCAGCACCAGGTGGTTGGAATGTTGTTGAGATGAACACGGTTACTTCTCCTGCTGGACAGTCTGTAGATTGGTCCATTAGCCTGCAAGGAAACGGTCTAGCCTCGAGTGGATTAGTCCAAATCAGATTGGCCACTTCGGATGGATTCAAAATCGACTGGAACACCTCAATCGAGGTTTTATCTGCCGCTTCTCCGAGAATTACATTCGATCAGGTGTACCTTCCTGATGGCTCCTCATCCAGCGGAATACTGGGAGCAGGGCCCCATCCTGTCGGAGACCCAGGTTTCGATCTACACTGGATGGTCTGGAACGAGGGCTCAGGAGTCTGGAGGCCATCTACAAATTTAGTACTACCAAATCAAGGATGGTCATCGACCTGCTTGTCACCGTCCTCATTGTCCCCCGGAGAATCAGATATCATCGAGTGCCTAGTGGTTATTCCAGAAGATGAGCCTGCCGGTTCCGAACCTGTTATCACCCTGGTAATGGAGGGGGACGGCATAGAGATTTCGGACACTAAATCACTCCTTGTTGAAAACGCGCCCAGGCTAACTTGGAATCTAAATACAGAACCCATAGCACACGAAGGATACCCCTCCTCTTACAGGATAGATGTCACGAATACTGGTAATACAGACATATCCCACACTTTAGATGTGGTTGCCCCAAGCTCTTGGGACGCCAGGGCCATGGATGGAGTCAGAGTCGTTCTCAGTCCCGGAGAATCTCGCAGTGTTATTGTAGAATTCACCCCTCAAAGCGGTAGTGATGGCACAATCTCATTGAACTTGATAAATGCTCCAGATACAGAGGGCTCCACATTCGAAATACACGTTGATGTCAAGCCATCTCTTGACGGGGACTCAGGTCTGGAAGAATATATGCCAATCATACTAGGTACGCTACTATTTGCGATAATTGCGGGACTTGGTGCCTTCGCATATGTCAGAACCAACGGGGATCCAATGAACCTCCTCAAGAATAAGCCCACTGGTAGACATACAAGCGAGCAAGAAGATGCCCACATTGTAGAGAGCGGAGTCCCATGTTGGATATGTAGCACAGATACAACGATTGGGAATGCGTGGGCCTGCTCATCATGTGGAGCAAGGTATCACAAGACAGGCCAAGTTACTGGATGTGACATTATCTCAATGGGGAGATGCCTTCATTGCGATGCAGAGGTCGACAAACTAGTAGAGGCCTGACAACCGTATTTCTGACAGTCAGGTGGTGCGAAGACCTTAGAGGGTCGGTATGGTGCGAAATATGATGGCCACAAGGAAGGCGCTCACTTTTTTCACTGTTGTAATGCTCCTGAGCATGTCCGCCACTATAGTTTCAGCCGATGTGGACATCAACCTTTCTGCAAACCCCAGCTCTGCTGAGGCGACAGCTGATGAAGCGGCAGAATATACGATTATCGTACAAAATTCTGGTGATGATGATGCTGCAGTATCACTCAGTACCCAACAAGGTGACGATTGTAACGGGTTCTCGTCTACCCTAGAGACCACGTTCGTACAAGTATCCTCCTCATCATCAGAGTCAGTAACTCTGACAGTAACAGTTACTGAACAGGCAAGTGGAGAATGTGAGACCACGGTAAACGCTCAGGGGCAGGTTTCCGGAGGTGCCCCTGGAACTCCCTCCAATGCCGATGTAACTGTCGTAACCACAGCTGGCGATGGAGGCGGACTTTACTCTGTGAGCCTATCCACAGATGAACCGTCAACCAAGAACTACGATGGAGAGGATAATGAAGTTACTTGGGATGTTGATGTGGAGAATAATGGCGAGCAACAGGCCAATGTACAATTGGAGATGACATCAGATAGTGACTGTGAGTCCGAAGATTTGTCTGCAACAGTAGACCCCTCCGTTCTTCAGTTGGAACCAGAGGGCCAGGAAGAGGTCACAGTGACGATTGATATGCCCAACGGGGCAGAGACAGATGCTGGCTCCCATTGCTTCATCCTCAAGGCTACGGTCACCAATGATCCAAATGCAGCAGACCAAGCAGAAGACAATCTGACACTGAGTCTAAATGTACCTCAAATCAAGGAATGCGACGCGTCTCTCCAGTATTCCTCTCATAATTTAGATCCAGGAGAGTCTGCTCCAAACTCATTTGAGGTCGAGAACATAGGGAACACTGAGTGGACCGTAACGGCCAACGCCCAGTCTCTTGATGGGGACGATATCTCAGGTTGGGTGGATTTCGATAGCCCCCTTAGTAGGCTTCTGGAAGAGCCAGGTAGCTCAGAAGATTCTCATACTTTTACATTCGATGTCACTCCAGATGACTCTCTTGAGGCAGGAACGCAAGTAGCAATAGGGATACAAGGAAGAGCAGGATCAGAAATTGGTTGTGAGAAAGTACTGACCGTCACCGTTGGACAAGAGTTTGGAGCTTCTATGTCACTCAGTAAGTCCAGACTTTCAAATGTCGAGCCAGGTACTTCAGGAACTCTCTCTATCCAAATCACGAATCAAGGAAATGGCCAGGAGACTATGGCATTAGGTACTTCAGGCGTACCTCCCGGATGGCAAGTCTCGTTCAGTCAGTCCACTGTCACTTTGGGAAGCTCTCAATCATCCAACAATAAAGAGACCGTGAGTGTTGATATCTTCGTCCCAGAAGATGCAAGCGCTGAATCAGATACAGTGATCTCATTCACTGTAGGAAGAGGAGGAGGGACGACACCTTATGACTCAAAGGATCTAACCGTGTCTGTCGCACCGAGACATGAGGTCTCTACATCTATGGTTTCGGACCAACAAACCGGCAGATCTGATCAGATAGTGAAGTTCCCCATTGTAGTGACTAACGATGGTAACATCCGAGATACCTTCAGATTTCAAGCCTGCGATCCCGGAGATCAGACAGGATGTAGTAGCCCCATGTGGGAGTCGTCGTTCTCTGACTCAGATGGAAACTCAATAAGTCAAATTGCACTAGACCCAGGACAGTCTTCACAAGTTTATCTGGACGTACTAGTCGAGGGCGAGGAAGACGCCGACTCTGCGAGAGTCCTGGTAAGACTGTCTCTTATACACATCTGACGCTGCCGACGAATGACGTCGTGGG
>CAXHFZ010000122.1:0-4228 GCA_964016325.1 uncultured Candidatus Poseidoniales archaeon
GGAAAAAGAGTCCCATATCCGATAGGGACTTCCACAATATCCTCCTCTTTGTAGCCGACAACAAATACGGATACCTCGGAATCTGCATTTTTCTGTAGAACCCCCGGGGCCGACCAAATTATTGATTCGGTCTTTACTCCGAATTTTTCAGATATCTCTGTCAAGCTTTCACAGTTTGACCCAAGAATGACAGTAACATTAGGCATGTCCGCAAGCTCTTGACCCAATTTATCAATCAATTCGCGCATTCCTTTATTGAATGAGCCAAAGGAACCTTTTTCTGGCTCAAATAAAGGAAATGTACGCCTAATTTTTTTTCCCAATTTCATTGAACCCAGATTTGGGCTCTCACCAAATTTAGTAAAAGAGGGAAATAGAAAATCAGCATCTACACTCTCCGAGTATTGATTGACGATTCCCAGAGTCATGGCATCGGCAAATGACTTATTTGGCATTATTTCAGAAACTGACAAACCTCCTTTTTTTGATTTAATTAATGATTTTAAAACTTTAATTGGTCCCATCCTGAAGATAATCTTCCAACTCAATTTGATGTACTTCCCATCCAAGAATATCCACCTTTCTTTGGCCTCCCTTTTTGACCCCTGAAAGCTTCCTCCAAGATTTAGGTCATTCACTAGCCTCCAGAATGCTGGATGAGGACGAACTGAACTTACAGCAATATCGCAAAGCCAATCCCCACTTCTCCATGTATCTATTACTCCTCCCAGACGATCCCCCTTCTCAAGGATAACAATCTTCCTTCTAGGATTTTTTTTTGCTATACGGAAACCAGTTACCATTCCGGATAAACCGCCACCAACAATCACACTGGTATCACCTTCTATGATAGAGGGATGTACAAGAAGAGGCCTCCTAAGCTCTTGACCATGTTTCACCCAATCTTCAGTATTGTACTCCACTGGCAATACCCCGTTTATATCCAATCCTTGGGAAACCTGAGGGCCTGTAACATCTCTTCCTCGGAAGAACCAACATCAGGCTCATGGCAGTATTCCCAGCTGGCTGTTTCAGGTAGAGACATAAGGATACTCTCTATTCTTCCGTTCGTGGTGAGTCCGAACTTTGTTCCTCTATCGTAGACAAGATTGAATTCCACGTATCTGCCCCTTCTTATCCTCTGCCAATGCTTATTTTCAGAATTAAAATCCATATCCTTTCGTCGTCTGATTATCGGCAGGTAAGAATCAATGAAGCCCTCTGCACACTCTTCCACGAAAGTGTAGCAGGTTTCTTTGTCTATTTTATCCAAGCCATCAAAGAATATCCCGCCGATTCCCCTGTGTTCATTCCGGTGATTTATGAAAAAGTACTCATCGCAATTCTGTTTAAACTCATCATAATCCGCCACTGGGTGTCTATCACAGATATCCTTGTAAGTTCTGTGAAAATGACTCGAATCTTCCGTGAAAAGATAGGACGGAGTAAGATCTGCCCCTCCTCCAAACCACCAGCTTCCCGGAGTCGCACCGTCTCCCCTTTCGAAGTATCTGTAATTAGCATGTACTGTTGGAGCCATTGGATTTATTGGATGAAGAACAAGACTTATTCCGGTCGCAAAAAATTCCCTTTCCTTTCCACTTGGTATCTTTCCCCCTGCCAGATTACTTGCCGCTTCTTCACTCAGCGTGCCATAAACCTCGCTGATATTAACACCAGCTTTCTCGAAGACGATACCTCCGGAGAATACCCTACTCCTTCCTCCTCCGCCCTCGGCCCTCTTCCATTTGTCCTCTCTGTATTCTGATCCGTCAAGGACTTGTATCATCTCACATATTTCCTCTTGGATTCTACGAATCATTGACACCATTTTCTCTTTCATGGTATATCCCCGCATACAGTCCTGATTACGGCCTCAACACAATCAATCCTTGCGCTGGGAGCAAAACCGTGACCCAGATTGAAGATATGCCCGGGTTTTCCTCCTGCTTCCTCGAGGACCCTAGCCGCAGCTTGCTTTGCTACATCTGTAGAGCCATGCAATTTAGACGGGTCAAGATTACCTTGGAAGGCCATCATTCCTCCATAATTTTCACGATTATACCGCATATTATCTCTCCAATCTAAGGAGAGTCCTTGTATGTCCATATCTCTAATCTGGCCATGCAAATGACCCGACCCTTTGGCATAGTGTATTAGGGGGACAAACTTTTTTGATTTTTCTCTGAAGACTTGAATAGCTCTTTCTGTAGCTATTTGAGATAGATTCCTGTAATCCTCACTGGAAAGCAGTCCAGCCCATGTATCAAAAATTTGGACAACATCAGCACCTCCTGAATTTACCTGATCCGCGAGCAAGTCCCCGACAATTCCCCCCATTTTCATAAGGAGCCTCTTTGAGTCCTCAGGGTTTGATGAAACTAAGGCTCTAGCATTATTGAAATCCTTGTCTCCTGTTCCTCCTGAAAGGAGATACATGGATATTGTCCAAGGTGAGCCAACAAAACCTATTTTCGCCTTTTCATCGCCTATTTCTTCCCCGATAGCCTTGAGTCCGTTGGCGGCCCAAGGAGCATGTTTTCTGGCCTTAAATGATGTCCAACCATCCATATCATCGAATTTGAATGGATCGATACGGATCCCTCCACCATATTCTACCTCATATCCTAAGCTTGGCAACGGTGTGAGAATATCACTGAAAACAATCGCCGAGTCAATATGCTTGTATCTGGCCAACGGTTGTAATGAGATTTTTGAGCATAAATCAGAATCTTTACATCTCTCCCAAAAGGTGTGGGATTTAGCGATTTCTCTGTACTCAGGAAGATGTCTTCCAGCCTGCCTCATAAACCATATTGGTACCCTATCGACCTCCTGGAGAGACAGAGCTGCGTTCATTCTCTCTAGGCCATTCACAGAAGATCCCCCAGATCCGTCAATGCCCCGTCTAGTGCTTTAGCAAGACCGATAACATGCTCCTCATTGTGTGATGTAGAGAGGAAACCAATTTCATACGATGATGGTGCCATCATGTATCCACGTTGTAAAAGACCAAGATGCACATCCGCGTAAAGTTTAGACCCATCATCGGGGATTTCATCCGAGCGTCGGGGGAGTGTCCCAGAGCCAGGAGATAGCCAGAAAAGACTCCCTATTCTCACTAACCTCATTGGGAATGAATGTTTTTCCAAAACAGAGCCAACCTCTCGTTCTAAGAGACTCCCGAGCGCTTCTAAAAACTCATAGGCATCATCGTCAAGAAGATCAATTGTTGCAACTCCAGCAGCCATAGCAAGTGGATTTCCCGACAAGGTACCGGCCTGGTAAACAGGCCCCATCGGAGATAACACGCTCATGATTTCTCTTGAGGCTCCGTAAGCTCCGACTGGCAAACCTCCCCCAATAACCTTCCCTAATGTAGTAATATCTGGCTCTATTCCAATATACCCTGCGTATCCACCTACAGGGAACCTGAAGCCACTTATTACCTCATCAAAAATCAACAATGACCCATGCTCGTCACATAGGCTCCTTAATTTCTCAAGAAACTCCTTCCTTTGTATTAGCAATCCATTATTTGCAGGAAGAGGCTCAATTATCACAGCTGCAATGTTCTCGCCATTATCGTTGAAAATATATTCCAGAGCACCATCGTCATCTAGTGGCAAAACAATTGTCGTTCCAGAGGTGGCGTCTGGAATACCCGGGCTACTAGAAATTCCAAACGTCGCTAAACCACTCCCAGATTTGACCATCAGCGAGTCCACATGACCGTGATAACAACCCTCGAATTTCACTATCGCGTCTCTACCTGTGTACCCCCTAGCTAGCCTAACTGCACTCATCACAGCTTCTGTACCAGATGAAACAAATCTAACCAAATCTATTGAGGGAAATCTTTCCTTGACTCTCTTGGCTAGCTCAATCTCACCGATATGTGGAGCTCCAAATGATGTACCATTCGCCATTGTCTCACTTATCCTCTTGATTACTTCAGGATGTGCGTGACCGTGTACCAAAGGGCCCCATGATTGAACGAAGTCGACTAGGCTGTTTCCGTCAGCATCTTCGACTATTGCTCCTGATGCGCGATTAAAGTATATGGGGTCACCATGAACTGATTTGAATGCCCGTACAGGGGAATTAACACCTCCAACAAGATGCTTATTTGCCTCCTGATGGAGCTGACTAGAAATGCTTCTGTCCATGTTCATTACCTCAGTAATTTTTCAGAAAAAGCCTCTCTTGCGTGATAGGTTACGATAAT
>CAXHFZ010000123.1:0-4090 GCA_964016325.1 uncultured Candidatus Poseidoniales archaeon
GCGGCCCTATTGCATGATGTAGGTCATGGGCCATATTCTCATACTTTGGAGCATATCTTGCACGAGAGAGGAGGTTTAGACCACATGTCAATTACAGAGGGAATAATTGTTGGCGATTATGATATATTGAGGGATGGCGAAGACTCTTCAATTCAGAACAGAATAAGCGTTCCCGAGATTCTTGAGAATCATGGCATTGATCCTAAGGAAGTTGCTGGTCTAATCAGAGGCCCAGACGCCAAGGGCTCAGAGAGAAACCTTCTTTCTTGGTCTGAAGGGAAAACAAATTTTGTTCAGAATGACAAGACTATGGCTCACTTGATTCATGGCCCTGTAGACTGCGATCAAATTGACTACCTTCTTAGAGACTCACACTTTACTGGTGTAAAGCATGGAGTAATAGATCATAGAAGGCTAATAATGTGCCTAGAAAGGCATGGAGGTGATATCTCAGTAGAAGAAGGAGGCCTCCCAGCGCTAGAAGGAATGCTTGTAGCCAGAGGTTTGATGTATAGTGCAGTATACTTCCATCGGGTCACCAGAGTTACTGAGGTAATGCTTTCAAGGGCAGTAGAGCGAAGTGAAGAAAACACCCCTGAATCTTTTGATCTACAGAGGAGAGTGGACGCAGAGATTTGGCAGGTACTGCATGAGGCGGGTGATTTCGCTAGAGATATGATTAGGAGACTAAAGTATAGACAACTCCTGAAAGTATGTTTATCCAGAAGAAGGCAAGATCTTACTGAAGAAGATATCAATTTACTAGCTGAACTTGCTTCTAATTCTGAAAAGAGAAGAGAATTCGAGGATGAGATCGCTAGGAGATCTGGACTGGAGTCAGGTTATGTTGCTATAGACGTACCAAATATCAAGCTCTTACTCGCTGAGCCAAGGATGTCTCAGGTGGATATTAGAATTATTGGAGATGACGGGAGAACTAGATGGTTGAGGGAACACACTCCAATCGCCGAAGCACTCAGAAATAGGCAGGTTAGTCAGGCCGTATTCTATATCATGACTCTACCAGGATATGAAGATAAGGTTTCAAAAGTATCCGAGAATATCCTATTCTCTTAATTGGTATTTCGTGCATGTCCTGTTGGGATATGATTCAAAAGGGCAAGGCTTCTCGCAAAAGCGGCTGGTACCAAAAAAAGGAATCTTCAACCGCCGGTGAGTGCTATGGATAGCAGAATTAAATCAGTATACGACAGCGTAATTGCAAGAGACCCGAACCAACCTGAGTTTCATCAGGCTGTAGAGGAGGTTCTCGAAAGCCTTTCTCCAGTAATAGAAGAATATCCCGAGTATATGCCGGTAATAGAGGCGATGGTAGAGGCCGAAAGGATCATTCAATTTAGAGTCCCTTGGTTTGATGACAATGGCAACCTCAATGTAAACAGGGGATTCAGAATTCAAATGAACAGCTCAATCGGACCTTACAAAGGTGGCCTTAGGTTTCATCCAAGTGTAAACCAATCTATATTGAAATTCCTAGCTTTTGAGCAGGTCTTCAAAAATAGTCTTACTGGGTTGCCTATGGGGGGTGGAAAGGGGGGCTCCGATTTCAACCCAAAAGGTAAATCGGACTCTGAAATAATGAGATTCTGTCAATCTTTTATGATGGAACTATGGAGGCATATTGGCGCTGATTTAGACGTGCCAGCTGGAGATATCGGTGTCGGAAGACGAGAGATAGGTTACATGTTTGGCATGTACAAAAAACTAGCCAACGAGTTCACGGGCGTCCTAACCGGAAAGGGAAGGTCTTACGGAGGCTCCCTAATTAGGCCAGAAGCTACTGGATATGGATTAGTTTACTTCGCACGTGAGATGCTGGCGACGACTGGAAGATCTTTTGAAGGAGCAACTGTTTCTATTTCAGGCTCTGGGAATGTAGCTCAGTTTGCTTGCGAGAAGGTTCTCGATCTTGGAGGAAAGCCGGTTACAATGTCCGATTCGAGTGGATGGATTCATGACCCTTCAGGGATTGACAGAGAGAAGTTAGATTGGATAATGGATCTAAAGAACAACCGAAGAGGAAGAATTTCTGAGTATGCAGACAACTTCGATGGTGTCCAATTTAATCCATCGGAGCCTGAGCCAACTCCAAATGGGCTATGGGGAATAAATGTCGACGTCGCTCTCCCCTGTGCCACACAAAATGAGCTGAACGGCTCCGAAGCGGAAATGTTGGTCGCAAACAAGGTGATTGCTGTTGCAGAAGGGGCGAATATGCCTTGCACACCAGAAGCTGTCGAAGTATTCCTCAAGAATGGAATTCTTTTCGGTCCTGGAAAGGCATCAAACGCAGGCGGAGTCGCCACTTCCGGACTTGAAATGAGTCAGAATAGTCTCAGATTATCATGGAGTCGTGAAGAGGTTGATTCTAGGTTAGATGCTATAATGGTCGATATCCACAAGAATGCATACGAAACCGCTGAAAGATTCGGAATGCCTGGTAACTACGTTGCTGGAGCAAACATTGCTGGATTCCTAAAGGTCGCAGAAGCTATGACATCGCAGGGAATGATCTAGTCTTGCTCTGTGATGGAAGACAAGAATTTCTTCAGACGATCGGTTTTTGGATTATCTATAATTGATGACTTTCCAGATTCCGCTATAATTCCCTTGTCCATATAGATGACTCTGTCTGCCACGTCTCTAGCGAAGCCTATTTCGTGTGTTACTACTATCATTGTCATTCCTTCATCAGCCAGTCCTCTAATGGTTTTCAGAACCGAGCCGATCAACTCTGGATCCAACGCACTCGTAGGCTCATCAAATAACATTACCTCAGGCTTCATTGCAAGCGCTCTAGCAATAGCAACACGTTGCTTCTGACCTCCGGATAAATTTCCCGGAAAAGCATCCTTTCTATCTAGCATGTCTACTTTCTCAAGGACCTCAAGAGCCTCAACCTCCGCTTCTCTTTTGGTCATTTTTCTGACATGTCTTAGTCCAAGAGTGATATTATCAATAACTCTGAGGTGAGAAAATAGCTCGAATGACTGGAAGACCATCCCAATTCTAGATCTTACATCATTAATGTCTGCAGAGGGCGTATTAATCAGGTTCCCACGAAGCCTTACTTCTCCCTCGGACGGCTCAATCAGCCTGTTAATACACCTTAATACTGTAGACTTCCCACTTCCTGATGAACCGATTATAGCTACCGATTCGCCCTGATTGACACCAAATGAAACTCCTCGCACTGCATGAACTCCACCTGAATATGTTTTGTGCATATCTACAATTGTTAGTACATTGCTCATTCAGCCCCCTCCGGATATTCCAAGTCCAGGAATCCTAGTCTTATTCTCCAGGTATCTTAGGAATAATGCTAGTGTCCATGTAACAATAAAGTATGAAATCAAAACCATCCCATATGACCAGAATACTTGGAAAGTGACTGCGTTGATTAGCTTGGCCTTTCGTGTAAGCTCTGAATAGCCAATAACCATTGCGAGTGACGAGTTTAGTACTAGATTTACCATCTCGTTGCCCATCGGAGGAATGCATATCCTAATCGCTTGAGGCATTATTACGAGTCTCATCGTCTGCATATAATTCAGACCTATGCTTCTTCCGGCTTCCATCTGTCCCGATGGTATAGCCGAAATAGCTCCTCGAATTGTCTCACATTGATACGCTCCAGAGTTCAGTCCCAACGCAAAAATAGCACTAACACAGGCTCTGTTTGAAAGTATATCATCTCTCAAGAACGAAAGCATAAAATTACTTGAATCCTCTAACATCTCTGCACCAGGGTCTCCGATAAAAGCACCTATCTGGACTCCGAAATGTATGAATAAAAACTGAACAATCAGGGGGGTATTCCTAAAGATATCTGTATAAATCGTTGCAAGGAAATTTAGAGGCCTGACTCCCCATGGATTCCAAACAATGTCCCTGCCTATGATATTGAAATGGGATTTCTTATACTCGCCATTTGCCGAAACGAATAATATTCCTAATAGAAAGAGACTAACTCCGAGTATTAGAAATACGAAGTTTTCGAATTGAAGATCGCCTGTTATTCCATCAGGATTAATGATTCCAATCGGAGCGTAAATATATTCCCAACCAT
>CAXHFZ010000124.1:0-4087 GCA_964016325.1 uncultured Candidatus Poseidoniales archaeon
TCGATAACTGGTGCTTACTCTACCATGTACATCAAGAGTAACTCCGATCTATCTTTCGACTATGTAACAAATGTACCCGGAGTTTTCGCTGATTGGACCCTTTCTTCAGGTAACAACGACTCTGTCACAGGTTGGGATGGGGCAATAATCGATGCTGGAGAGATTAGTCACACTCAGCAGACAGCACCAGAGATACCAACACTTGGCTCCTTCTGTGTCGCCAACACATCTTCCAATACCGGTTGCAGAATAGGGGCAGAGTGGATACTCACACTATACCTCCATGACGATGAAGGGCATACCAGGATCACCTACATCAGACTCGTTACGGACGATACTCTAGCAGATGAGTTCAGACCATTAGCGTCTGCCTCGATTATCTCCAATCCAGCAACCTCTGAGTTCATCGCTCTGGATGGAACAAAGACCGTTGCAGGAACTGACTGGCCGATATACAGGGTAAGGCTCACCGAGACCGGAGATATCAGCCTCTCATTCTCTGCAGAAAATAGTAGTGACCCAGACGCTCCTGAGGGCGAGTCGGGAATCGAGCTATTCGAGTGGAAGGTCTTCTTCGACTACCCATGGGATAGTCAGAGCCCGACTCTTGAAGGACATGAGTTCCAGATTCCAGCTTCTGCTACAGATGAGTGGACTTACACATTCAGAAATCTCACCAGCAACCCAGACGGGACCTTGGAAAACGAGATACGTGTGGAGCTAATTGTTTACGACAAAGCTGGCAAGCAGAGCGAGAAGCATAGAATGTACTTCATTGTAGTAGGGGAGGACTTCGGTGACGAGCCACCACTGGTTCAGTTCACTGCTCCTAGGCCGACCGATTCTCAGAGAGAAGACTTGGTAGTCGTTACTGGTAATTTGATTTCCGGCGCCGAGAATGGGGATGTTAAGATCGAAGTAGCATTGGACCCAGCAGTCCTCGACTACTCAACATCCCAAAAGATTACTCAGAAGCAAATCGGAAAGTTCAACTTATCAGAAATGAATAGCGACGGAGACACATTCTCTCTCACACTAGACATTTCAGATGTCTATCAGGTTGAGACTGGCGTGGCCTCTACCATATACATCCGTATCACCGAAGGAGACGGCTCTAGATATGTCATATCAGAGACTATCGATATCAGCCTGGTCCCTCGTGGAGGGGATTCTGGAGGAGGGGGCTCAGCTGACGTGGGCCTCAGTACGACAATTATAGCTGGCATTGGTGCAGCGATTCTTCTGATATTAGTGGTCGTGGTAACTCTAGTTGTACGTGGTCGCTCCAAGGGCTCCATTGAGACCGATACTGTCGAACAGTTCGGTGGTGTTGAGACAATGGATCCTGTTGAGGCATACGTTCAGCAAATGGTGGCTTCAGGATACGATGAACAACAAGCTCGGGCATACGCAGAACAATACTATGCGAGCTATTACGAACAGCAACGACAAGGCGGCGCCTGACGATAGGTGAATCCAATGGACTCGACCGATAGATACACAGTCGCAGACCTAGGAATGTCTGAAGCTGGCAGACTGAAGGTTGAATGGGCACGAAGCAGGATGCCAGCACTAGCCTCCCTAAGAGCAAAGGCGGAGACTGAAAGGCCACTTGAGGGACAGAGAATAGCTGGGTGCCTCCACGTGACCAAGGAAACCGCGGTGCTCATAGAGACTCTTGTGGCAGCAGGAGCAGAGGTTTCTTGGTCAGGATGTAATCCACTCTCCACTCAAGACGAAGTCGCGGCTTGGCTAGCATCAGAGGGTTACTCAATCCACGCATGGTACGGACAGGATAATTCTGGATTCTACGAATGTATAGACAGGACATTGGAGTTCGAGCCGACACTTACATTGGACGACGGTGCTGACTTGATCTACAGAGTCCACTCTCAATTCACAGATCTCGCAGAAGGAATAATTGGAGGGACAGAGGAAACTACCACTGGAGTACACCGTCTCAGAGCAATGGCTGATGCCGGCGAGCTACTTTACCCAGTAATTGCAGTCAATGATGCAGAGACAAAGTGGGATTTTGATAATGTCCATGGCACTGGCCAGTCTACAATTGATGGTATTCTAAGAGCAACTAGTGTACTTTTGGCAGGTAAGAACTTTGTAGTTGCTGGCTACGGTCACTGTGGAAAGGGATTGGCTATGAGAGCTAGGGGAATGGGAGCGAATGTAATCATCACAGAGATCGATCCGATTCCAGCACTAAAGGCACTAATGGATGGATTCAGAGTGATGAAGATGGATGAGGCAGCTTCTCTGGGAGATTTATTCTGTACAGCTACTGGCATGAAGGACGTTATAGTAGGAAGACACTATGACTCGATGAAGGACGGTGCGATCATATGCAACACCGGTCACTACGACTGTGAGATTAGTATCTCTGACTTGGAAGAGAGAGCTGATGAGATATTTACCATCAGAGATAACAATGAGGCATTTGTCCTGTCCGATGGCAGGAGGATTCACCTCCTCGCAAGAGGTAGGCTGGTAAATCTTGCAGCGGCTGAGGGCCATCCCAGTGAGGTGATGGACATGTCATTCGCAAACCAGTTTTTGGCCCTCTGTAGGCTAGCACGTGAGGGAACTGACTACGACAACACAGTATACGACATCCATCCAGATCAGGATAGGCAACTAGCGGAACTGAAACTTTCTTCCTCGGGAATCACAATCGATGAACTGACTGAAGATCAGAAAGCGTATGTCCTCGACTTCTCGGCGGGTACCTAGACTGCCACTAAGGAATATTGAGCTCCCATTTTTTGGAAATCTTCTCTCCAGACTCAACTATTAGGTGAATCCTCTCTTTTATAGCCGGCATCTTACCCTTCATCAACGAAGAGTAAAGCGGACTTCCTCTGATGCTCTCTGGTATGCACACCTGTCCAGTAGTTGTCTCATAGTCAATCGCCCTCTCCAGGTCTAGGGCATGCCTGTTAATTGACTGTAATAGATTCATACTCAGCCTGCTAATGGCCATTACAGTCACGAGCAGTATAATGAAAACAATTGGTAGTGACCAGCCAGAATCCCCTATGAAAATCATACTAGTGCTACCTACGAAAAATGCCATGGGTGCCACAAAAAGCATCAAGAAAAGTCCTTGTGAAATCGGCTTCTTCTTCTTCAGCTTCTCAATTATTTCCCATCGTGGGTGCTTAGGTTGGTTTGGCCTAAATATATCATCAGACTCCATCTTTGAGGCCTTCGAAACAGTCTGACTGACTCTCCCCATCCTCATTTTCAATCCGCCGTCGACTGAATCCATTTCCGAAGAGAACATCTCTTCGATTAAATCCGCGCACTCTTCATAATAGCCCATCCTAACCAAAATCGAAATCTGTTCTATCAGTGGTGTGACTTCGGTCGGAGCATACTCTCTTCGTTTCTCCCACCACTCTAATGCATCATCCATCATTCCTAGATGATCGACTAGCAATGTCCCGCCTAGATTCCATGCTTGGCGATTCTCCGGATCTAATCCGATGACCTTCCTCAGTGCAGTGATCGACTTAGCCGCCTGTAGGAGGCTAGGCATCTCTTGCTTTCCTTTAGTCGGAGCTGGCAGCTCCATCCTAGAAATAGTCATCCATGCATCAGAGTTTTCGGGCTCTGCTGCAACCAAATCTTTGCATATTCTAAGAGTTTTTTGTCTATCTCCCCTCTCTTCTGCATCGATAGCATCAAGCCAAAGAGCATCCCCATCGACAGCGCCATCATCATCCATGTCACGTGGGTTAGGCACAAGGGCTTGAAGGATACTACCTGATACTAGGATTTCTCACTAATCATGACAATTTCTCCAGTCCAATGGAAAACTATTACCTCTCCGTTAATGCCTTCTCCAAAACCAACAATCATCCCACCTGAGTTTCCAATTTTGGTATCAGTCCATTCTCCGTCAATTTCTTGCAATATCCATATTGAACCAGTGCAGAAGTCCCCATAGATGTAGGCATCTCTTAGATTCTCAGGGCCCCAATCCATCCAATAACCACCAGTTATTGAGCAATTTCCACCATCGTGAGGATAAGTCAAAATTGGATCAGTCACTCCAAGTCCTGGCTCCTCC
>CAXHFZ010000125.1:0-4045 GCA_964016325.1 uncultured Candidatus Poseidoniales archaeon
AGATCCTACTGAGTCTCGTGGGCTCGGAGATGTGTATAAGAGACAGCATAACAGCAACACCTTCCTGCCCGTACAACGAGCCCGCAGTAGACCCCACAGCAAGAAGAACCAGAGTCGACTGAGCAGCTATGGCATCGTGATCGTACCTGTATGACAGTACTATATTCAGACCTACGGTAATCAACAAGAGTACTCCCAAACCCTCTACACCGATGATTCCCCATCTCTGTAACTCAATTGACAAACCATACAGAACCTTCATTGAGATAATTACCCATGTTACTCCAAGAATCCTCAAACGCTCGTCTTTAGACCATCTCTCTCCTAAGAGGAACCCAATTGAGGAAAGTACTAGCAGAGAAACCGTGGCAACTAGAGGCTCGAACACAAAACCAATCTGGAAGCCTATGGCACTGTACACCAAGATCATTGAACCCATCAAGATCCAATTAATTCGTCTCTCTCCCTCTGTTGCAATTTCGGTAACTATATCACTCTCAGGGGCTGTTTTCACAGTACCGTCCCTCTCCACGCCTCCGAGTTCTTTATCTTGAACGAACGGATCAAAGATATCTCCGATAGCATCATCAACATCTATGAGATCGTCTTCGGGCTCTTTCACTTCGATGAACTTAGAATCATCGATTAGGTCCCTCAAATCTACCTTATCACTGATTCTAAATGCTCTCTCACGGATGATATCATCGTCCGAGGTGCCATCCACCATCGACCCGCGTAGCGCATGTGAGCGATAACCGCATCCCCGATTTGGGAGCATCGAACCGGCTTCTCAAACAAGCCATTACTTCCGCAACCCTTGAAGGCAGATGTCCCAGTCGAAGAGCATGGAGGACCGAACTATATCGGACTCCAGCACTGCTCCTCTGACTACGTTAGCGGACCATGGACTTAATCCCAGTGGCAGGGTACATTGGAACCTCGGCTGGGAGGAGCTGCATGAACTAGCCGTTTCCAGGAAGGAGGCAAAGCTCACTTCACACGGAGTACTCCTTACAACAACCGGGGAGAGGACTGGTAGGTCGCCCAACGATCGTTTCATTGTAGAGGAAACCGGTCTAGCAGACGAGGTATGGTGGGGGGACGTAAATAGGCCAATATCTGCTGATAAATTCGAGAGACTCCTTGACAAGACTAGGAAGCATCTGGACAGGACTGATGACTTGTTCGTCAAAGACGCATTCTGTGGAGCGGACACGAGACACAGGATGCCAGTCAGACTAGTCACAGAGAACGCGTGGCACGCGGCTTTCATGCACAACATGTTCGTGAGAGCTTCCCAAGATGAATTAGAAACCCATTCCCCCGAATACACTATTCTTCATGCCCCTTCTCTGAGGGCCAATCCAATCAGGGATGGGACTACTTCAGGTGTCTTCGTAATTCTTGCCCTAGACAGGGGACTAGTAATTATCGGGGGGACCCAATACGCAGGTGAGATCAAGAAGGCTATATTCACCATAATGAACCATTTACTACCAGAGAAAGGCCTTCTTCCGATGCACTGCTCAGCAAATACTGATGGTCACGACTCTGCCCTATTCTTCGGGCTCTCAGGAACTGGCAAGACCACGCTGTCTGCAGATCCGGACAGGGCATTGGTAGGTGATGATGAACACGGATGGTCAGAAGATGGAGTTTTCAACTTTGAAGGGGGATGCTATGCCAAGCTTATCAACCTCTCCGAGAAGGACGAGCCCGCGATCTTTGCAACTACCAGAATGAAGGGTACGATATTGGAGAATGTTGTCCTTAATGCAGACGGAACTCCAGATTTCACTAACGACTCTCTCACTCAAAACACCAGGGGGTCTTATTCCATAGAGGCCATAGAGAACAGGACCCCCGATTCCATGGCAGGTAATCCGAAGAATGTAGTATTCCTCACCTGTGATGCCTTCGGGGTTCTCCCGCCCCTCTCCAAACTCACACCAGAGCAGGCCGCGTATCACTTCATCTCAGGATATACTGCCAAAGTAGCCGGAACAGAGATTGGTATTACTGAGCCTCAGGCAACCTTCTCCACATGCTTCGGTGCACCGTTCATGCCAAGGCACCCATCGATATATGCAGATTTACTATCGAAGAAGATCAGAGAGAATGATGCTAAGTGTTGGCTCATCAACACTGGGTGGGTAGCTGGGGGCTATGGAGACAGTAGCAGGATCAAAATAAAGTGGACCAGAGCATTGCTCAATGCTGCACTGAGTGGGGATTTAGATGACGTCGTTTTCGTCAAGGACCAGAGGTTCGGGTTTTCTGTCCCAACAACCTGCGAGGGAGTTCCAGATAGCATACTCCAACCTCGCCAGACATGGAATGACAAGAAGAAGTTTGACAATGTGGCTGATCTATTAGCTCGTATGTTCATAGAAAATTTTGAGCAGTACAAGGATGGGTGTAGCGACGAGGTCAAGTCTTCCTCTCCAATCGTCTTGGGATAGAGAAGACGATCCACATCAGCATCGGATGATTAACAGCAATCCTCATCCTTCATCGGAGCACTAACGAAAGATACCTTATCGACACTGGATGTATTCTGAAGTTGTTCATACACTTCTCTAACACTTTCAGCATTACCCTTGACGTGGACTACGTCAACGCAAGAGTGACAGGAGTGACCAAGTCTACTGCTGTGGTGGTAAGCTGCAACTTCGATAGAATCCGTCCTACTTACCATCAACTTCTGTTCGCTCCTTTCCTGATAATGAACTATCAAATGACCCTCGACTATCAAATCTCCCTGCATGTTCATCAGATCCCCCCTCTGTTGGATCTCGGCGAAGAACATTGTAGCATCTCGAAGAAAACTGCTTCTGTTAGTATACCCGGACTTCGCAATCAGACTCTCAAAACCATCTGTGAATTCGTTGTCTGCACTGAATGATATAATTCTGCTCATATATTGCCGAGTATGGATGCATTAATAATAATTTATGATAACCTAATTATTAGTTCTGGTTAAATATGTATTAGCAGTCCGGTAGCCATGAAGAGCGTAACGTACAGGTCCGTACTACTTGCTGTGCTAATGATTACATCAAGCCTGGCTGGATGTTTAGGTGATGGGGCAGATGATGCCGATGATACCGATGTTGTGGATCCCATAGTGGTAGATCCTGTAACTTCATTTGGTAGTGTCATGGTCTCCACTTACCATGTTGGTGAGCTTGTCAAGGCTGTAGTCGGTGACCACGTCGACGTGCATTACATGAGCCAAGAAAACATTCCAGTCCACGACTATGATCCATCAGCGTCTGATTTGATTAGATTGAAGGAGGCTGATGTTTTCTTTTACCACGGCCTCGGGCTTGAGCCTTGGGTAGAAGATGCTCTTGAAGGGCTCGGTGATGATGCACCTCCATCATTCATGACACACACCATGCCCACTGGCGAAGGCACTCTAGATTACCAATCAGTCCTAGTTTCAAATCTTTGCAAATTGATGAATGAGGGGCCATTCGAAACGACCATACTCGGTATGATGCCCGAAGACCACTATGATCATGACGACCATGAAGATGATCATGACGACCATGAAGATGATGGCGACATGCAAACTATGGCCGGCCATGGTGACCACTCAGAAGATGGCGATGATCATGACGACCATGACGACCATGACGACCATGACGACCATAATCATGCTGAGGCCGAAATAAATATCGAAAATCCAGAGTCGTGCCCCGCAGAAACCTCAATCCAGGTTTTCCACATGGAAGCCGGTGAGCACTTCCTCGAGTTTGAGTCCGAGCATGGCGAGGACTTCAACATGGCAGTCCTCAAGATGCCCGGAGGCCACGCACATCACCACCATGGACATGGGGGGCCATTCGAGTGGGCTGGAATCTTCAGCATAACAGACTCCGCTCACACATGGACCATGGAAAAGGTCGACGGCGCATATGCCGACCCCAGCATGCGCTTGGTGATCATACCAACCGACACTCCAACAGAGGACACCATGCACTCACTCGAGGATGGAGTAGAAGAGATGATTGAGGGAGACTCTTGCACAGTTGTGGAA
>CAXHFZ010000126.1:0-4044 GCA_964016325.1 uncultured Candidatus Poseidoniales archaeon
CCCACGACGTCATTCGTCGGCAGCGTCAGATGTGTATAAGAGACAGAATCAGGTTGGTTGCACCAGAAAGATTTGGAGGCAGGATAGAGTCATTCATGCTGCCAAATGGAACTACCTTGAATGAGGCGTTCTGGGATGGAGATAGATTGAAGATAACCTTCAATTACTAATCTTCGATTATTTTTCCTTTGGACCTTGATGGAACGTCCTCTAGTTGATCAATTTCTTGTAATACCGAGTTAAGAGCCATTTGCGCGCTTTCCCTGTGTTGGTTACCCAGAACGTGACTTGAGTACCTCGCTTCTTCGAATATCCTATCCAGAGATAGTAACGCCTGTTCACTTATTGGAAGTGCACTTCTTATTGCCATTTCGAATTCTCTTACGGTTTCGAAATCTCTTCTAAGAAATCCCCTGCTCATTAGTATCTTGCAAAGTCCTTCATAACAATTGAATATCGCTTCCCTAACTTCATCCCCAGCGGCTAGAAGTTCTGCAGTGTAGCTGAAGACACCAGCTAACTCATCAATAGCGGCCTTCTTTCTGTTTCTCATGGTCACTACCAGAGCTGAAACTCCGATCATAAATGCCACCAGAAGAACTGAAATTATTGCGGGCCTCAATAGGGAGTCGGAAGCTTCTGCCTGATATTTTATGCTGACTTCACTAAATTGAGCAAGTTGAGTGGCGTTGACCGGGTCAATAATATCCGAGTCAGAGCTAAACTCAATTTTCAACTCGCCCCAGAAATCCCTATCCCAGAATGAGTGGTCGTCGTGGAATGATTCGAACTGATAGTCAAAAATTCCATTCACATCAGTCATCCCAACGACAGTAAAAAGAGTATCCGTATCATTAGTTAGTCTGGCAGTAATTGAGACACCCTCGACAGGAGGTGCTCGATTATCATCAGAAGCAGTTACATTGATTTTTCCAGAAATCTTAGATTGTCCTCTCTCGATAAAGATTCCATCGGGAATGAATACAAAGTCGACACTAACTAGTATCTGTAAATCGAATTCAATTGATGCCCCATTCAGGAATCTCTCGGCATCTGGTTCTACATCTATGGTGAAGATGGAATTACCAGGAGGCATGTATGTCTTTGCATTGGAGGTAATGAGGAACTGTCCTGTGGCTTCGTCCCATGAAATAATTGCATTAGGCTCAAGAGAACCCTCCCATAAGAGTGACATCTCCATCTCTTCCATTGTATTTCCGTCTCCTCCAATTTCTAGTACTCTACCTCTGACCCTGATTGGCCTAGTTTCGTCACTTCTGACTACCTCATCAGAGATAAGGAGTATTTCCACATTGATATCCGCTCTTGAGAAAACAGTGGTATTTGTCGAGTCGGATAGATATAGTTCCTCTCCATAGAAATTGACCGAAACTAGGTGATCTCCGCGTGATATCGAGTATCCTAGTTCGTGTGTGAATGAGAAAGTCCCATCAACCCCAGTAGTAACCACTAGTATCTCAGTGCCATCCAAAAGGAATGAGACTTCCCTATTCTCTAATCCCGGGGTACCGGGGGTGTCAGAATCATATAGCCTTCCAGAGAAGTTCCACGAACCGCCCCTTGTTGCTACGCTGTTCTCGACATTCAGGGTAATGGTAGTGTGATATGCAATTGTGAGATTTGTTTCGACTGAGGTCTGTCTATAGTAGCCTTGGTCGGGAGATATTACAGTTATTGTGTGGACCCCCACATCAAGGAATTCTGAGACAACCCAAGAAAGATGCCAACTACCATCTTCTCCGGTAACTGTGGTCCCTATCAATATGCCATCAACAAATATCTGTAGTGAGTGGTTGGAGAGCCAACCATCGGGAAGATTATCCCTCACATTACCCCTTAGATTCAGTACGTCCCCAACCGCGACTGGGTTTGGATTTTCCACAGTCAGAGTTGTTGGAGAGAACACAGTGAAGATTGTTGTTGAGTTTGAGCCAAGAATAAATTCCTCACCTTGGAATAATAACAAGACCTCCCTTGGTCCGAGAGGCATATCAGATGGAACGGGAAAGAATAGACTGAATGAGCCGTTACCATCTACACTGAGTGATGTCAGCATTTGACCATTCATGTATGCGTCGAGGGTCCGATTTGGAAGAGGCCTTCCGGCTCCATCGGTTAAAATTCCTTCAATCAGTAACAGTTCATTTCTATCTATTTCTCCCTGAGGGGTAGTCAGGACCACCTGTGAGGTTTGCGTTACATTGAATGGAGAGGTAGTAATTGAAGATAGGTAGTATTCTGGATTCAGAGAGTCTCCTTGCCCCATCGGATCTACCCATGTAAAACCACCTAAGAACTCAATACTGAATGTATGCTGACCATAGTCCATGTCAAGTGGAAGATCATATGTGATTTGCCATGCCCCAGATGTAGAGTTTGAAACGTCAATATACAGTGGACCTACATCAATCCCATCGATGTGAAGATGAACAACTCCACCCTTTGGAAAGCCGTCCTCTACCAAGGGCAATCCGCGCTCATCTAAGAGCGTGCCACTGAATACCACTCGCTCTCCAGCTACGGCAGAGCCAGAGATGTTTGATACCTCTATCACAGTTGGAGCTAGAATGATTATCCTAGTCCATGTTTGGTCTCCTGATAACCCAGTAGTTCCATTGATCCCGTCAAAAACTGCCGTCACAGTCATCGGCCCTGGATCCCTATTTGGATCGGTTGACAGGTTTGTATTGATCAGACCATTTGAATCTGTAAATCCTGACCAAGTCTCGAGCCCATCCACTAGGATCTTGACTTCCACATTAGCGACATTTTCTCCAGCATTGTCCATTATAGAAATATTGAGGTTTGTGGGGTCGCCTCTGATGGTTCTTGCATCAGGGTCCAAATCGGTTGGATCAATGATGGAAATCATTGAGAAGCCCCTACTATCGAAGGTTCCATTACTTGAGCTTGAGCTGTAGTAGTTTACAGTAGGAGTGTAAGTTGCTGAGATATTATGGGCCCCTCTAGGGAATGTCATGTCTAAGAAAATCCTGGCTGACCAACTGCCATTAGGATCCACAGCTCCTCCAGAAACAGTGAATCCAGTAGAAACATCGTCGATTAAGAAGGTCAGACTTGGTGAGAGTGGATTTCCTGATCTATCAACAATACCGCTTCCGTTACTCGACGTAAGATTTCCAGATACATCTAGGAAATCACCAGCAGTCGGGTTAGCGGTGATGGGGTTAAATGATATTGAGGTCGGAGATCTGACGATAATCGTGTTGATGTACGTGAATGAATTATGTAGTGTCTCAGTTCCATTCGATCCATTGAACGCGAGCATGACTGAGATCGCCCCAAGAGGATGAGAGTGTGGGACATCGAATGAAAAATTTACGTATCCACCAGAACTGGAAGAAATCTCAGATGTCAGCCAGGTATCATGGAATTTAGCGGATACGTTCATCCCGACGATTTCTCTGTCATTGTTGGATGACTCTGCGAGCTTAGCCCCGAAGGAAACTGAGGACCCTCGGTCCACTAGTGTGTTTATCAGTGGAATCCGATCCATGAATTGAACAACCCCTCTTAGCAGAATCGAATCAGAACCTGTTCCTGTTAAGTAAAACGGACTACTCCCATTTTCAACACTAACTACGACCGTCTTGAGTCCGTTTGAAACTCCGTCTCCCAATGGATCGGTTGGTACAGAAACTGAAAATGTCCCATTGGGGGAGGTCGCAAAACCGGTTACTAGCTTCTCACTAGGATCATCTAGGAAGAATATCTCTATTGAGACCGGTCCACTAACTGTCCTATTGATGTCGAAGGAATCCATTACTTTACCTGTAACTAAGAATGACTGACCTGCAGTTACTTCGGGAAGAGGGGAGTTATCAATCCGGACGTTGCTCAAGACTTGGACTGTCAGGTTCATGTAGCTCTCGTTGGCAAGCCATCTGCCTGCATTTTGAGTTTCAAGTGAGTCGGTTAAGTCATCTGGAGATAATATAAGTACGTCATAGTAGCCAGTAGGAGCATCGCTCGGGATCGTATACTTGAATTCAACAACACAAT
>CAXHFZ010000127.1:0-4031 GCA_964016325.1 uncultured Candidatus Poseidoniales archaeon
TTGATTCGGCTATAATCGATATTGCAGAGCCGTGGGAAGTGATTTCTGAGATAGAACCTCTACTCAGGGCAGGGGGAAGGTTAGCATGTTACTGCCCCACAACAATCCAATTGGAGAAGTGCTGGGCAGTCGCCGAGAGCAACGGCTTGATAGTCGAATGGGCGGGAGAGATGATCGAGAGAAGATGGGTAAAGGCCAGCAGAGGGGGGGTCAGGCCAGGTAACACTCCCATCGGGCATACTGCCTTTCTACTCATTGCTGCCAAGGTAGCCGAGATTGAAGAGGAGTAGCACCGTTGATAACTCGGACCCTTTTCGACTAAACATGCGTGACAGCAAAGAGTGGAGGCCGACTTCTTACAGAAGCCATACGATTGGTCAGGTTATCGAACTTGGCAACTCTCTGATAGGTACCGAAGTAACTATTTGTGGGTATGCTGAGACTGTCAGAGGAAGGGGTGCGATATGCTTTCTAATGCTCAGAGACGGCACGGGTAAGATACAGGCATTTCTCAAGAGGGACAATATGGATGAAAGCCTGTTTGACTCAATTCAGTCAGCTTCGAGAGAATCCACCATACGAGTATCGGGAATAGTGGCCCAGAAGAGACCTCCTAAGGTTAAGGAAGGCGCGCCAACTCCCCCTCCTGAATATGAGGTGAACGTCTCGTCAGGAGAGATCCTGGCACAGGCATCCACCCCGCTTCCTGTTGGGGTTATCGATGATGTCCAAGTAGGATTAGACATCAGATTGGATAACAGACATCTGGACCTCAGGAGAGATCACGTGAATGCCATGTTCCAGCTTAGATCAAGGGTCCTCCAGTATGGCAGAGAACACCTAATATCGGAGGGTTTCCAAGAAATCAATAGTCCCAAGATAATAGCAGCAGCGGCCGAGGGCGGTACCAATCTATTTCCTATGAAATACTTCGACACAGATGCATACCTGTCTCAGAGCCCTCAGTTGTACAAACAGTTGGCCATCCTAGGTGGGCTTGAGAGAGTTTTCGAGATAGGTCCAGCTTTTAGGGCTGAGAAGCATGACACTTACAGGCACCTCAACGAGTTCATTTCATTTGATATCGAAGGGGCATGGATGGATGATGAAGACGTAATGGGCGTTCAAGAGAGGATGATTTTCCATATCTGGTCCGAGGTCAAGGAGAATGATCAGCACCTGATAGATGCAGTAAATGAATATAGAATTTCTCAGGGCAAGGAGGCTGTGGTCGTGGAGGTTCCGACCTTGCCGTTTCCCAGAATTCCCTACTGTGATGCCATTGAAATCGTCAAAGAAGGTGGTGGTGAAATACAATGGGGAGACGATATTGAGAGTCATCATTGTGATTTGATAGCAGCTAAGTTCCCAGGATTTCACTTTATACCCAGATGGCCGATGGCCATGAAGCCATTTTACATCCACCACAAGGAAGGAGAAGAGGGGACCTCTGGTGGACAACTAAGTAGGGGGTTCGATCTAAACTATGGGAGGGATGAGATGACCAGTGGAGGAGCTAGGGAGCACAGAGTTGATATTTTGGAGCAAAATCTGAGGGATATGGGACTAGATCCTGAGGACTTTTCATTCTACACGGATGGATTTCGTTATGGGGCTCCTCCTCATGCTGGATGGGGATTGGGCGTCGCCAGATTATTGATGGTCCTTACCGGAGCAGGAAATGTCAGGGAAGTAGTACTGTTCCCGAGGGATAGAAGTAGAGTTACCCCCTGATTGGTGATTCAATGGAATACACATTCATTAAATCCGAAGAAATCATGGATTGGGAAGGTAGGAAAAGAGCTAGGTTTGTAAACAGTCTAAGCGGATTCAAAAGTGCAACCCTGATAGGATCCTACCATCCTGAATTTGGAGATAATCTATCAATTGTATCCTCCGTTGTGCACCTAGGATCCACTCCTCCATTGATGGGATTCGTTCTAAGACCTCCTGGGGAGGATGCACATACTTACAAAAATATCAAATCCACGGGAATCTGTACCTTCAGTCATGTAAATGAGAACATAATTGAGAAGGCACATCAGACCAGTGCGAGATATCCCAGAGGCAGTAGCGAGTTTGATGAAGTAGGCTTAACGCCTAGGAGGATTGAGAATTGGCCGGCCCCTTGTGTGGAAGAGGCCAAAGTAAGGATGGGGCTGACTCTGGTGGATGATACAGAGCTGGTTAATGGGTGCAGATTCATGACCTGTGCGGTCAATTGGTTCGAGTTGGAGTCAGGAGACATGGGAGAGGACGGATATGTTGATCTGAGTAGTCTTGGAGGTGTAACTATCTCGGGACTTGATGGGTATCATAGGACCCCGGGAATTTACAGACTATCTTATGCTAAAATTGACCGTGAAATAGAGAAAATGACAGATTTTACCAGGGGATGGCCTGAATAAGCTAGCCCGAGGCCGTTTTTGTTCGCTCATCTCAGGACCGAAAATAAGGGGTATGTATGGCCCCTGCGGAACATGAGAGACATGGCCAAGCCGAGGTTTGTATTTCTACTATTGAAGGAGCATCCGTATGGTCGTGAGATGCTTCAACAGATACTCTCAGCGGGCTATTCTCCTGAGATGATCATTGAGGAGGACTCTTTGGTGGCTGATGAAGAGAGGGAGAAGTTTCTAAAAAGGATTGAGGGTAACCAAATAGCTCCTACTATCGATGAGCTATCGTTTGCAAACGGAATTCCAGTAGTTACGGTTCCGATTCATAACTCCTCCGAGGTCATGCCACACATCGAAGGAATGGACCTCGATCTGGTTGTATTTGGAGGAACCAGGATAATCAGAGGAGAGATACTTGATTTCCCGAATGATGGAGTTGTCAATTCACATCCTGGACTTCTTCCGGAATGTAGGGGGTCTGCATCTCCGGCATGGTCCGTTTATCATGACATTCGTGTAGGGTCGACATGTCACTTCTGTGATAATGGAATTGATACTGGGGAAATTCTACTGAGGAGAGAGTTTCCCGTGAAGCGTGGTATGACGTATGAAGACCTTTGCTACGGGACACTAGTTCTTTCAGGAGTGTTGATGAAGGAAGCACTGATTGCCTATGACAAGGGAGAATGGACAGAGATGCGCCGTCCACAGGGAGCTAGCGACTTCCCAACATTTAGGAACGCTCCAGAGGAAGTACTTGAAGTGGTCAGAGAAAGACTCAGTAAGCAGGAATATAGACACTACGTCGATTAGGTGATAAGATGGAAAAAAAATTTTTGGGCCGTGATTTCCCCTTTGCCGATGGTATCCTCGATGGAAAGACAGCATTGGTATGTGGGGCCTCCAAAGGAATTGGGAGAGCTACGGCATTGGTCCTAGCTAGGGCTGGATGTAGAGTCATAGCATGCGCGAGATCTGTCGAGGAACTTGAGTCTCTAATTGAAGAAATGCATGGTTTCGGTCATGAAAAACTGGTCTTGGATATGGAGAGTTTGGAGTCAATTTCTTCTTCAGTTTCAGATTTGGGTTCCGTGGATATATTGGTTAATAACTCCGGTGGCCCACCCGGCGGGCCATTGCTAGATAATTCGATAGAGGATTTTGAGGGTCCGTTCGCTAGGCACCTACATGCTTCTCATATCCTGACAAGGGAGCTCGTACCTGGAATGGAGAAGTCTGGAAGTGGCAGGATTGTGAATATCATTTCCACATCAGTTAGGGAGCCTATTGACAATATAGGACTTTCAAACACTTTGAGGGGAGCTATGGCATCGTGGTCTAAGTCCCTGTCTAGAGAATTACCAGCCTGTATCACAATTAACAATATCCTCCCCGGATTCACTGACACCGATAGGCTAGGCTCCCTTGCCAGTTCCATATCATCTAAGACAGGCAAGAAGGTGGAAGAAGTTCAGGAAAACTGGATTAATAGCGTTCCGATTCAGAGGCTAATTGATCCTTTGGAGACGGCAATTGCAGTCGTGTGGCTATGTCTACCTTCCAGCGGCGCTGTGCGAGGAGTTAGTCTTGCCGTGGATGGTGGCAGAATGCGTTCTATATGAGGGATAATAT
>CAXHFZ010000128.1:0-4021 GCA_964016325.1 uncultured Candidatus Poseidoniales archaeon
AATGCTCTCCTTGTGGCATCCCCCTGGTGTCAAGTATCACGTGCCATTCGAATGGGGTCAGTGCCCCTATTTCTGAAGGAGTATCGGAGTAAGTTGCCTCTGACCACTGACCTCCATCAATCCTGAATTCTACGCTATCAACGACGCCATCTTGCCCCCATGAATGTCCCGTCACATTTAGAATTCCTCCATTTTCAGAGGGAGCCGTGACGTTCAGGAGATGGTTTTGAATTGTCTCTTTAATGGATTCCGTCTGTCCACTATCTCGGAGAAATAGAGCTAGTTCCACTGCGGCTAATGCATCTACCATTCCATAACCAAATTCTCGATTCCAATATGGGTCAATTTCCGGTGCGCTTGGCTCGCCCCGTCTTTCAGATGTATGCTTGAGAATCTCCTTAATCTGAAGAGGAGTTAGATTTTCATTGGCCTCCCATATGAGAGCAACAATTCCGGTAACCGAAGGAGCTGCGTATGATGTTCCACTGCCCCTCCCAGTGTATGTATTGTCCGAGGCATCACCTCCTGCGAAATTATTGCATCCTCCACTTGAAACGCACCCTTCGGCTTGGATGATATTCGTACCCGGGGCGCTTATCTCTGGAATTAGCTCATTCAAGGGGTTCTGATCTCCATTATCCTTCCTTGGCCCTCTTGAGGAGTAGCTAGCAATAGTATCATCATCTCTGTCAATAGTATTCTTATCGTCGGTTGAGGCGACAGTGATAGAAAGCGATGAGGCGCTCATTCCTGACAGGCCATCATTATTTTCGCCATCATTTCCGGCTGCGTTTGATACCGTAATTCCTAATTCCATAGCCTCATCGAGAATTCTACTATGCATGTCAGTACCATCTGAACCCCCATCTTCATGACTGGTAATCCCCCAAGACAGAGAGATTATGTCTATGCCGTGATTTTCCTCTGGAACTCCGGGCCATGCATCATCCCTATGGTCAATAATCCATTGTAGGCCGTTCATTGCAGACTCATAGAATTCCTGTTCTAATGCATAATTCTCGAATGGTCCGGCACCGACATCCGTACCAATTCTGACATCAACTAACATAGAGTCAGGTGCGGAGCCATAGAAATCTGTCTGTGTACCATCAGCATCAATACCGCTAGCACTGGCCATACCCATGCAAGCAGTACCGTGCTGGTTACCGTCATCCGGGTCGAACGAACCATCATCCTGTCTGCCACCTGCCAAGATACATTGTGGATCGGAATGTACGAAACATACTGCGTCGTAACCTGCCACAAATTTCCCACTTAGGCCGGGGTGTTCGTTGTCTACCCCCGTATCTACCATGGCTATATTCATCCCACTGCCAGTGACTCCCATGTCCCATGCTCCGATGGGATACTCGGTTGAGTTTCTAGCTTTTACAGTAGGTGTTTGAATATCCCCGAAGAATTTCAGTGAGCCGTATCTCTCCACCATTACGACACCATCGACATCTGCTAGATTCCAGATATGAGAGGAGTTGACATCACCCAGCAATAGTGCATTTACAACTGGGAGTTCCACATTTACAGAATAGCCTAATGAGGTAAGGAAATCTATGTCGCCTTGCGATACCGGTCTTGAATATGAAAGACCGATATTTACGGCACCTTCTGTAGATTGTAGCGAATCATGGATCCCATTCTTGTCTCTATCCAGAGATGTGTGAGTCCACCAATCGGCATAAGAGTCCCACCAAATAGGGTCTTGAAGTGGGGCGCTATCCATGTGTCCTGACTCAATTCTTTGAACGTCTTCAGTAACGTCTGCTGCCTGCTCTTCAACCATTCCAGGTGCCGCTATACTGCCTGCCAGTGGCGATAGTAGAATGATGACCAGGGAAACTGCGATTGAGCTACGTCCCATCTCTCTTTGCGAGACAGTGATCATGCATCAACTAAACGCCTCTGAGAGTCGGTTCTAATCGAAGATTGGATGATTTGGTGGTGGGGGCACTGGGATTTGAACCCAGATCAGCGGGTGTCTCCCACTTTAGCGTGCACCCGGCAAGCGCACGCTCTCGGGTTGCGACGGGTCGGTGCTCCAGTTGGTCATCAGATCCATCAGATACCCACTCGTCGTCATTCCCGTGCAACTGGAGCCCGCGGTACTACCAGGTTATACTATACCCCCTTAGGAGTAACCATCCGTAGCGCCCCACTCTTATGATGCTCTCGGTCATGACGACCCGGAAGACGCCTCATAAGCCCACTTGCAACAACAATACAATCAGACTTGTTAGCATCCAGAGTCCCATCATCGATGAGGCTAATCCCCATGCCCTGGGTCTGATACCCTTACTCATCTGACCAAGTAGGAATGATGTCTTTCCAAAAGAGGATGCTACAGCTCTGATTATTGACACTGTAATTCCAGCTGATATAAGGAATAAAATCAATACTAAAATAGATGAAACTGTACCAACTATTCCCGATCTTGCAATTGAGCCAATTCCCTGTGGGATTAGGTATGGCATTCTGAGCCATGAAAGCCATGCCAGCCAGAGTCCGAGGTATGCGTCTCTGGTGAAGTCGCTTTGCCCCCTCCATTCTCTGTAATCAGTAGGTAGCTTTGAGTATGCTATAGGAGATAGTATCTCTATCTCAAGAATCGAACCTCTTAGTAGGGTCGAAAGTCCGTGATAAATTAGTATGATTGACAGGGCAATCTCAATGAGAAGCCACGATGAAGAGAACCCCATAGACGCAATTACAGATACTGGGATAGCCCATACAGCAAATCCTAGAGAGGCCGCTAAAGTAGTCATGATCACCCCTAGGAACGGATTCATTCCCTTTCCTGGTTCATCCTCCCTCCTGTTAGTGGTAGGAAGTCCCAGGATAACTAGCGGTATTAGTGCTGTAGAAATTATCATAGAGATTAAGTCATAAGGACCGTTTCCAGATCCTTTGAGGCCTGATTCGACTGCATCACTAATCTCGTTAGGAGCCATTGTTCCAGGGCTCCAAGATGAAATAAATCCTGCTGGATCAATGACTATCACTGCATCGGTAGGTCCACTTGGAAATGCTAAGCCCGTGCTAGAACCTGGTTCGTCCATGAGTAAAGGCCAGGATTCATTGATAGAAAGCGCATGTCCGTCTAGATTGACAGCTGAAAGTTCCCCCCCTGTTGCAATTTGAACGAACTTAACTTCTCGTTCTAGAATTATTTTTGCTGACTCGAAATCCCCTCTCTGATGCTCTGCATAGGGAGACCCGGATTGGAACAAACCCACTACCACAGCATCGGAACCATCCATGAGATCTGCTAGGGATACAGAAACCTGATCGGAGCTATGGGACAATAGAACGAATGAGGGTGCGGCGCCCCTTGCTCCGTTGGACTCTGGATCTATGTTTGGCAGTTGTGAAGCCGGTCCCAGCACTGAAATAGCAAGAAGGATGATCACCAAGTAAGCCATCAGGGGAAGTGTTGCCTCGCGAATCGAGAAGAATATCCATAATATCATGGAAAGGGGAACCATAAAGACGGCCCATGAGCTTCCGAGAAGGGGCTCAGCGTCTTCAAGGACCTCAAATCTCAGCATCCCAACCGAATGGCAGGTACTACTTGGCTCCTGATCAGTGAGGACAAAGCACCCATCGATCATATATTTTCCAGGAGAGAGGGGCTTGTCGGCTGACCACGCCCTCACAGACCGGTTTGCCTCTCCTACCATCGTAGTATGAGGAATCTCAAAGTGATCCAATCTCTGTTCCTCGTCACCATTGCCGTGGACCATTTCATCCCAGTCCATAGGGCCCACTATCTCCATGACCTGCCAGTCAAAGTCTGACTCGCCCCAAGGGGAAAGTGGAGTGAACTGCACTCTTGCCATTCTGTTGGAGTCAATCTTCACCTCTAATGAAGGATCTAAGATGTCCCCATCGAGGATTATTCTTGAGCCTGCATCATATGAACCCCACCAAAGAACACCTCCTTGAATGCATTCATGTTGCACGTCAACTCTCAATGATATCATGTCCCCCGATGACAATGAGACGTTTA
>CAXHFZ010000129.1:0-4015 GCA_964016325.1 uncultured Candidatus Poseidoniales archaeon
TTGGCCTTGGCTACCGACGGAGTCGGTTCAAAATTGCAAATTGCAAATCATTTGGAGAGGTTAGAGGGAGTCGGTATAGATTGTGTAGCCATGAATGTGAATGATTTGATATGTGTGGGTGCGGAACCTGTGGCCTTTGTCGACTATATTGCGACGCCGAAGACTGATAGCTCAGTCCATTCGATATTGGGAGAGTCTCTTTCAGAGGGTTGCTTAAGATCCAGAGTTACACTGGCAGGAGGTGAGACAGCGACCCTTCCTGGAATTGTTAGAGAGCTGGACATGTCAGGTACTGCTTTGGGGTGGTTTCCCAAGGGAGAGGCAATTACGGGAGAGCGTCTAGAGTGTGGAGACCTTCTGATCGGTTTGCCCAGTAGTGGTATTCATTCAAACGGTTACACACTAGTCAGAGCGATTGTCGAGAGGAGTGGACATTCCCTTTTTGAGGAGGCTCCTTTTGATACATCTCACCCAGGCAGAGAGATAGAGCGCTTTCCGGATTCGGAAGGAGAGATTAGTCTAGGGGAGGTCTTGCTGAATCCAACTAGAATCTATGTTAATCCTGTAGTTGATTTAATTCTGGAGTGCAGGCTAGGGAGTGGTCCTTGCGAATTATCTGATATCAAGGCAATAGCACATATTACTGGTGGTGGCCTTTCCAATCTTCTTCGGCTTCATGATATCTTGGGGTGGCATATTGAAAGCCCACTCCCTCCTCACCCCGAGTTCGAGTGGCTTGCCAAGAGTGGGTCCGTCGATTCCAAGGAGATGCACAGAACTTTCAACATGGGTATGGGAATGGTCATTGCAGTGTCCAAGGGATGTTCTGATTCCGTATTGGAATGGATTTCAGAGAGGCTACCAGGAGCCAGTATAGTAGGTTCAGTTACTGACAATGGACGAATCGTCACCCATAGTGATCCTGCTGTAAGGTTCGATAGTTATTGATTGGGAATCATAGTCAATACCTTGTGCCATGGGCACTTCCGGTCACCATGGACTGGGAGGAACCGAAAGGGTGGCCCGGTGTAATTCACAGAGAGGGGCGTACATTAGTCAGGGTATCCGAGATGCCTAATTCACAGATGACAGGTCCTGTTTCCAGAAGGGGCGGAGGTGTATTCTTGAATCCAGCCATGTCTGGAAGTAGGACTAGAAGCGTTCTTCTCTTTGATCATGCGATAGAAAGCGGGATTCTAGGAGAAGGGACGGTATATGCCTTGGATGGACTGGCTGCAGGAGGTATACGGGCAAGAAGATGGCTGAATGAAATCTCTGAGGACAATGCCAAGAGACTAGATGTCACTATCTCTGATTTGGACGGGGAGGCTATTGGTTGGGCAATGGGCAATCATCGAGATTTCCCCCCTCTACACGGAAAGGGAGAGCTCTCAAGCTGCGTTGGTGACCTTCGAAAGCTGGTTCTTTCTCATGGAAGACATTGGGTGGATATAGATCCCTTTGGATCTCCTTTACCTTTCCTTGACACGGCAGTTCAGTCTCTGGCAAGAAGTGGGGTGATAGAAGTCAGCGCAACCGACACTGCTGCTTTGACTGGCTCATCCCGCGGAGCGATGCTGAGGAGATATGGTGCTAGAGTGAGAACCGATGGTCTCGCTCACGACTCGGCACTTAGGGTGATGCTGGCTAACCTTGCAAGTACTGCTGCTAGACATGATCGCTGTGTAGAGCCGTTATTATCCATATGGGACTCGCACCACCTTAGAGTCTCAGCAAGAGTTCGAAAGAGCAGGAGTGGCGCTAATATTTTCGAGGATGAGATCGGGTGGAGGATTCATTCGCCTTCTTATGAAGAGGTTTTGGCTTCAGTAGAGGCAGGATTGCATCCGAACTGTTCTTTGGATAGCCTGCCAATGACTTGTCTCCTTCCACTCTCCAATCCTGTGGAAAGAAAGGACCCGCGGATATCCGGGCCACTCTGGATCGGAAGTATTGGCGATAAGAGTTCAATGTGTTCTATGACAGAAGAGAAGGCTATCAGGCTGTGTGCCCCGGAGTTTACAGATGGGGACTTGGCTGGGTGGTCTGAGAAGGACTTTGAGATGGAGAGGAGGAGAATTGTCAGGTCGGTCAGAAATATAGAGCAGGAGGGATCTGTAATTGGCTCAGCGCACCATATTCTCGTTGACGACCTATCAAGCTGGCTGGGCATTGGCTCTCCACCAAGTCCCACTATGATGGTAAAGAAACTAAACGAGATGGGTTGCGATGCCTCGTTGACTCATTACGGAAAGCCATCATTTAGGACAGGGGCGAGTTGGGATGATATCGTTGAAGTGGCCTTGAGTCTTCAGCCGCCAATGTAGGACATTTCCACTCTTTCAGATGTCTTGGAGCTGTTCAGTGAGCGTTCCTCGGAGTATCTGTCTTGCCTCTTATTCCAATGTTCACGAATTAGGTCCGTGATGTGGGAGTCGGTATGTCCAGTTCTGATTGGTGAGAGGAGATCAAGCCCGTTATTCGAAAAAAGACATGTGAAGAGCCTCCCATCTGAAGAAATCCTAGCTCTGGTACAATCACCACAGAACGGTTCAGTGACACTGGAGATGATTCCTACTTCGCCACCGTTGGGTAGCTTGTACCTCTTGGCTACATCGCTATTATTTTCGGGTATGATTCTCTCAATGTCTCCAATCATATCTCGTATATCAGAAGCGCTAACAACATCATCCAAACTCCATCCGTTGGTCGTACCTACATCCATGTACTCGATGAACCGGACAGCAATGTCCCTACTAGAAAATCTCTCGATGATATCTAGGATTTCATTCTCGTTTGAATTTCTCTTGACAACTGTGTTGATTTTCACAGGGCCTAGGCCGACTGATTCTGCTGCCTCGATGCCAGCGATCACTGAGGCAACCGTGTGGCCTGAATCTGTTATAGCAGCGAACGTGGCCTCGTCGATGGAATCCAGGCTCACAGTGACCCTATCGAGGCCTGCCGCTGAGAGAGCTGGTGCGTATCTGGGAAGTAGGACCCCGTTGGTCGTCATCGCTATCTCTGCGTTCCTCATGGAGAGCATGGATACCAAATCGTGGAGATTCCTGCGCAACAGTGGCTCTCCTCCCGTGAGTCTGATCTTCTTTACTCCTAGAGAAATGAAAATCCCTGCGATTCTATCTATCTCCTCAAATGTCATTATGTTGTCCTTGGGCATGAATGGGAAGTCCTTCCCAAATATCTCCTTGGGCATGCAATATTTGCACCTGAAGTTACACCTGTCGGTCACTGAAATCCTGAGATCCCGCATCGGTCTCCCTAAAGTATCGAAGATTCCGGGCTCGCTCACGGTCCATGCAGAGGTGCCTCGGTGATAGTGGTACCTGAGCAAGCCTTGAAGAATGACCTAATGCTACGAAGCATGAGAATCATGCTGAGTTTCAGTTCCAAGGCCAAGGAAATGCTAGACCAGTTTGCTGAGGCCGCTGAAGAGATTGACGAGGTCTGCCTGAGGGTTGAGATTACAGGAAGGGGTAGAAACGGCTTTGAATATGACTTGCAGTTCATTGAGAGAAAGGATTCCAGAGATGGAGATATTGAGATAGATGTTGATGGAATGTGTGTTTTCATAGATCCAAAGAGTGCGAAGTACATCGATGGGACGACTCTTGACTACCAAGAGACACTGATGGGAGGTGGATTCAGCTTCGAGAACCCCAATCCCCTGTGGATGGATGATATCTCAAAAGCTGTAGCTGAGATTATTGAGAGCGAAGTGAATCCTGCAGTAGCATCCCATGGTGGGCATGTTGAGTTGATGGGAGTAGAAGATGGAAAGGCCGTAATCGTATTCGGGGGAGGTTGCCAAGGATGTGGAATGGCTGATGTGACCCTAAAGCAGGGAGTTGAGACCATGATCAAAGACAACGTTCCGTCGATAACAGAAGTAATTGATGCTACAGATCACGCGGCAGGGGAGAATCCCTTCTACTGATTATAGAATCATAGGGTCGTCTTCTTCATCGTCGGGAACTGGTGCGGGAAGGGCTGT
>CAXHFZ010000130.1:0-3986 GCA_964016325.1 uncultured Candidatus Poseidoniales archaeon
CCACGACGTCATTCGTCGGCAGCGTCAGATGTGTATAAGAGACAGATCTCTGGCGGTGTGGTGGGTTTCGAGGAAACTAATGTCAAAACTCGAAGAAGTGGAAAACCGGAAAAAAAAACGTAAAAAGTAATCTTTTCTTACTCGTTCACCGCTGCAGTCCACCTGTCAGAGTGTGGTATCCCTACAACCTCTATATGGCACGCTAGAATCCCACTTTGGCCACTGATAAGACTTCTGAGAGAAATCAAGTCATCAATGCAACAAGGACAATGAGGATGAGTTGGTTGAATCCACAACTGGACTATTCCCGAGTCATCGACATCAACTCCCCTTAGGATACTCTCATCTGTCAAGCTCTTCCCGTGGGGCTCCTTCCTGCCTCTCAATACTCTAGCCAGCTTCCTCTGTGCGATTTCCCTAGCTCTAGTCATATCACCACTCCGTGTAAAAACGAAACGTATCTCCTGCAGTAAGACACTCCATCCCATCAGATGTTCTAAACCACGTATCCTCGTTCCCAATTGAACCATCATGATGAATCACCTTAGGCTCAACGGCCATTGTTCCTCCTAATGGCAATGGTCTATCGAAACCCTTTGCCACGACTGGGGTCTCATCAAGCTCCAGGCCAACTGAATGACCAAGGAAGCTAGATTGATCGGGATACATACCCATCAGATTTTCTGAATGACCCATTTCATCAGCAAGCGACCTTCCTATTTCCCAAGATTTTGAACAATCATCCCCCCTTCCCAGAGACCCAATAACCGAGTCTCTAATCTCGATCATGTCTTCAAGTCTAGAATGCCAAGTCTCGCTCAAAGTACCGGCAGTGAACATCCTCGTACAATCAGAGACATATCCCCGGTGCAGATGAACTATGTCAACTAACACTGGCTCTCCTTCCTTCACCTTTCTGAAACCAGCACCTAGTGATGATATGGGGCTGGCTCCAATCCCCCCTATGGCTGAATCGAAGTAGGAAGGAACCGACCCAGACGGACCTGATGCAATCACAACTCTGTCACAATCCATGGGCCACCTTCTCATTCTTATCCTGCCTCCAAAACCATATTCCCTACTAACACTGTCTGCTACAGATGCGATCTCCAACTCAGTCTTTCCAGCGGATCCTACTTCCTCCACAGCTTCAAACATCTTCCTGTTAATCACACCACTTTCACGATGCATACTAATTTCCCATTTTGACTTTACTTCTCTCAAGTTGTAGAGTAATGGAGTACAGTTCTCGATTTCCCCACTTAAGGACCCAATTCTAGAATTAATGAAAGAAAGCCTCTCGGCTGGTATTTTCCCACTCAACATTGAGGGTTTATTCGAACAACCCCTTTCAATCAAGGAATCTTCTAGAGCACCCATTCTCGGTTGCAACATGGTTTCGTGAGGACAATCATTCCCTCCTGATTCGAATAAAGCTCGTCTTAGTGATCTTCTTACCCAATGCGTAGTATCAATTCCAGAACCATCAGCTCCAATCAGGAGAATGCCATTCTGCCTTCCTCCTGTCAACCAGTAAAGCTCTACTGGATCATCTATTAATGCACTTTCCATACCATGATCAGCCAAGGACTTGGCAAGCCCCATCTGACGTTCCTCTAACTCAGTAACAGGAACTCGCCAATCATCCCCCTCGGGTCCTGAGATAAGATCCACGTCCCAGTCCATGTGCCTCTTCGGGGCCTCCTCGTCAAAGGTATTTGGGAAGATGAATGTTTACAGGGACCCCAATGGCCATAGGTGAGAGTACTCTGGGGCCCACTGTGACAGGAGTTCTGTCGCTTGATGATGTTTCCCTTGAAGGGAAGACTGTGCTTCTTAGAGTCGATGTTAATTCGCCTATTAATCCTGAAAATATGGAATTCATGGATGATAGGAGATTTACTGAATTCCTTCCTACTCTAGATGATTTGTCATCATCAAAGGTGGTTATATTATCACATCAATCCAGACCAGGAAAGCTTGACTTTACATCTACAGAACCACATTCAAAATTACTATCAAGGCTGATTGGAAGGAAAGTCGACTTCGTCCCCGATGTTTGCGGTGATTTAGCAATAGATGCAATCAGTTCGATGAAGGATGGAGATATTCTTTTTCTGAACAATGTCCGAATGATGGACGAAGAGAACACGTTGAAAAAATCTAGTCAAGAGGTATTAGCTACCTCCCAGATAGTGAGAAAACTCTCAGGGATCGCAGACGCGTATGTTACCGATGCATTCGCAAGTTCCCACAGAAGTTCGCCGTCTCTTGCTGGATTCACAGATGAGATTCCTTGTATTGCTGGCAGGCTGATGAAGAGGGAGATAAACGCCCTAAGAACAGCTGTATTCGACCCACCGAGGCCATATGTAGCGATATTAGGCGGAATAAAGTGTGATGACTCCCTGAGAGTTGCCAGGAACCTTATCCAAAAAGACTCAGTAGATAGAATAGCAATGGTCGGTGTGGTGGGTAACTTGATGCTGTGGGCTTCCGGATGCGACATCGGCGAGAATAATAAACAGTTCATCAGAAACTCACTCGGCGAAGCCTTCGACGAGACATGGAAAGATTCAGAGATGCTTGTCAGAGATTATTCGAATCTACTGTTCTTACCTTCAGATGTGGCGATTGAAGACAACGGAATTAGAAGGAATATAGGAATCGACGAGCTTCCAACGAACCATCCCATCTATGATATAGGGATTGAAACAATGATGAGGATGAGGCCATTGATAATGGAAGCTAGATGCCTACTCTGGAATGGGCCTGCGTCATACTTTGAGAAATCGGATTTCGCGTACGGAACGATCGAGATAATGAATATGTTCGTAGAATCTCAGGGAATCACTATCGTTGGAGGTGGGCATACGAGCGCACTATTCAATCAGAGGGGTAAAGCAAGCCAAGTAAGCCACAACAGTACAGGAGGAGGGGCTGTTCTATGCATGCTTTCCGGAGATAGAATGCCTGTGTTCGAATCACTGGAAAGATCTTCACTAAAGTTCAGACCTCTTCTTGATTACTTGGGGCTAAGCACCAAAAAATAAATCTGGAGCCACTGGGGAGATTTGAACTCCCGGCCTTCTGATTACGAATCAGATGCTCTACCAGTCTAAGCTACAGTGGCAACAACCTTTCCAAGTGAAATGTAGACATAAGAGAATCGTTTTTTCAGAATTCCTGAATATCAGCCATAATAGCCTAAATTTGGATTGAATGTTACCAGTCAATGCCGTAGACAACACTAAGTCTAGAACATTGAGGGGCTATCATGGAAGAAGAGTCACAGCCAGATAAATCTCAGAGCGGTACCCTTGAAGGGAACCCCGGAAATTTGAGTCCCCAGCCTAGCCGTAATGCCTACCAGCAAGCCGTTGCCTACGCACCTGTGAAATCACAGGTTCCAAAGATTTTTGGAATTTTTATGATGATTTATGGAGTTGTATTTGGCTTGCTCGGAATCATAGGGGTCTTTGGAATAGGAGGGGCAATCAGTGATTACGAAAACGTTGGAATAGAAATATCAGGGCTCCAGACTGCTTGGTTCTACCTCTCCGCAATAGGCGGTGGAATAATTGTTACGGGAGCAGTGGCATACGGAGGGTATGAGACTTACAACTACAAGAAAAGAGGGGTAATGATAGGTCTGGGGGCAGTTGCTCTTGGTTTCGTATTATCACTCGGAGACACAGCCATTACAGGGGATATCGTACAACAGTTTCTAGACGCGACAGGAGAAGCTGAGTTGGAAGGATTGGGGGCACTTCTTACAGGAGTCGGACTCGTTATGTCCTTGGTATGCTCAGCAATATGCGGCCTTGTAGTAGCTATCCCACTACTTGCAGCTGGAAACGATCTAGATTGATTCAGCTCCAAATGGCAATAACTCATATGGCTCCCGAGAAAAGAACGAGTGCGAACAATTGTGTTTTTTACCAAGTACTTTCAATCATACAAAAAGGTCATGAAGAGTATTGAGG
>CAXHFZ010000131.1:0-3945 GCA_964016325.1 uncultured Candidatus Poseidoniales archaeon
GATCTCGACATCGATACGAATAGGATTTTCTGGCCTCGAGTCATAGATATGAACGATAGGACGCTGAGGGAAGTTAGCATTGGACTGGGTGGCCCTGCAACTGGCGTTACAAGGTCCGAAAGGTTCGATATCACAGCCGCAAGCGAGGTAATGGCAATCCTATCACTTTCCAAGAGCTACGAGGATCTGAGGTCAAGACTAGGCAGGATAATTCTCGCAGAGTCGAAATCAGGACTCCCAATAACCGCGGAGCAACTCGGTGCTTCCGGATCGATGGCCCTTCTGCTCAGAGAGGCAATGCTACCCAACCTTGTACAAACTATAGAGGGGAATCCGGCCTTCGTCCATTGTGGGCCATTTGCCAATATCGCCCACGGAAACTCCTCGATTATCGCTGATGATCTAGCTCTGTCCAGGTCAGATTATGTAGTCACAGAAGCAGGTTTTGGTGCGGAGATGGGTGCTGAGAAAGCCCTTCACATCAAGGCTCTTGCATCGGGGGTCGCACCTAGCTGTATAGTCCTAAATGTTACAGTCCGATCGATGAAGTTGCATGGGGGTGGAGTCGCTGGAGGAGGGGGCTCTAGGCCTACCAAAGAAGAGATCGAGACAGAGAACGTAGAAGCGGTCCGTGCTGGAGCGTCTTCAAACCTCAGAAGGCATGTCAGGAACCTAGCAATGACCGACATACCCGTCGTCGTGTCAATAAATAGATTCCATACGGATACTGAAGCAGAAATAGATGCAATTAGGGATGAGGCAACCAAGGCCGGAGCCGTTGACATAGTCCTCTTCGAGGGATTTTCCAAAGGTGGGAAAGGAGCCGCGCAACTCGCAGAATCAGTTGTTGCCGCTTGCTCCAAGCACGAGCAGGATGGAAGTCCATTCAGCCCCACAGTCGATCCCGGGATGCCCTCCAATGAGGCTATTCTCAGGATTGGGACCAATGTCTACGGGGCCAATAACGTAGATTTGAGCGATTCAGCACATTCATCATTGGAGAAGTTCAAGAAATGGGGCTTTGGAAACCTCCCGGTCTGCATGGCTAAGACACAGTACTCTTTCAGCCATGACAAGAAGGCCCTGGGGGCACCAGTAGGTTTCACCCTGCAAGTCAGAGAAATTAGGCTCAACGCTGGGGCTGGGTTCATCGTAGCCGTGTGCGGTTCGATGATGACCATGCCAGGATTGCCCAGCAGGCCAGCCGCAATGGACATGGACATGGATGAAGAGGGAAGGCTCACTGGGGTCTTCGGATAGGTAGTGGTGCGATGCGTCGGGTCAAGCGTCTTGATGAGGGAATGAGGCTGCGCGTGGAAGATCAGGACGACCTTTGGGTGATAGCTCAGATCTGCAGGCCTGGCTCATCAGTTGGCATGCTATCTCATAGGAGGGACTCAACTACCGGGACCAAGGAAGACGGAAGGGCTAAGAGCGCTGAGAGGAAGCCAATGTGGATCGTCCTCAGGACTCAAGAAACTGCATTCCAGTCATTCACAGACAACCTCAGGGTGCATGGCATCATCGAAGAGGCCAAGATAGACATTGGTAGTCACCACACGCATGTCGTGTCACCTGGTGACGAGGTCGAGATATCAAGGGAGGGCGGTCTGGCAAAACCAGATTTGGATCTGATAAACGAGGCAATATCTTCGGGTACAAAGGCAAAGGCCGGACTAATCGTAGTGGAGTCCGATGAGGTTCTAGTTTTCGAAGTGACGTCCAGAGGAATCAGAGATGTTTCCAATTTCTCAATGAGAGGGGGAGGGAAGAGGGTATCTGATTCCGCTTCAGTCAGAAGGGCCTTCTTCGAGAATGTTGCCAATGAGGTAAGAATGGTCTTCAAAGACGAAATGCCACTGGTGATATGTGGCCCAGGCATGGCTAGGGAACAGTTTGAGACTAATCTAAGGGAACTAGGATGCAAGAACACCATCTCCAATGTGCCTACTTCCATCGGTGGAAGGTCAGCAGCAAACGAGGTTCTCACAGAGGGTGCGGCTGATGTGGTTCTGGGCGAGCACGCACTAGTCAGAGAGATTAGAGCAATCGAGGAAGCGCTCAGGAGAGTTTCAGTGAATGGATCTGTTACTTATGGCATGGTACCAATATCGGAGGCGGCATCACAGGGAGCCGTCGAATCACTGATAATAGACGCCTCATTAATTAGAGACGAGGATGAAAAATCCCGTATGAAGTGGGAATCTATATGCTCGGAAATAAAGTCTTCACGAGGGACCATAATACAGGCCTCAACGGATCACGATGCAGGACAGCAGCTACTTGGAATGGGCGGGGCTATTGCATTGCTAAGGTGGAAGCTAGACCACTAATCCTATCACTCGACCTCCTTGGGTCTGGCCATGGAACAGGGCGTCAGAATGATAGCACTGGGGGATCCGGAGGGGAGCGATAAGGCCAGTCAGCTAATCGCAATAGCCTCTTCATTGGGCCTGAAGTCCTCCATCATAACTTCAAATCCTGGTGAGAATTTCGAATCTTTCAATCACGGCGCCATAGACTGGAAGGAAAAAATGGCCATGGCACATTGGGTAGTCAACTCGGCGTCCATGGTAACCGCCGGGCCATCTCCGGCAATGGCTTGGTCCGCCTCTATGACTTTCGCAGAACTAGAAGGCTGTAGGAATGTTATGATAGTCGATATGCCCTCGGATCCAGAGTCAATCTCTATGGTATGGGGGCAGGTCATAGAAAAGGTGAGGCAGATACACGTTCTCTTCTTCACGAGCGCCTCGCTAGATGCTATCTCAAAGCTTGAGGGGTCAGATGGTCCCGACTTTCTTTCAAGGGTGAGGGAGAAGACTATGATTCCACTCGTATGCGGATATTCGGAAAGTGATAGTTGTGCTAAAGTGGCCCATGCGCTCGATAATATTCAGGCTCAATCCTCGGGTGAATCGGAAGGTCTTAGGTGGCTTGCAGGCTTCCTCAAGTCACTTCCTCTATCTGGTGCTGGAATAGAGGGGATTAGGGCAGCCGCCTCATGGGAGTAAATTGTTCCCAGACGCACATTAGGCCCTATTATCAGAAACTCCTTTTGAAGTGGCATCCTTTCGGCCGGACCCGCGAGGGAACAAGTATGCCACTCAAATTAGGTCCGGCAGGAGTCCCCCTCTCTTGCAAAGGTAGGACAATCGTCGAAGGGATGGATGACATTACCGCGTTGGGTTTGGAGGCAATGGAAATCCAGACTGTAAGACCAGTCCAGCCAAAGCACTTCGACCAATACTGGCAGGCTGGCATTCTTTCGTGGGACTCTGGAATCGAGATGAACCTACACGGCCCTTACTATGCGGAACTTCTTGGAAAGAGAAGGGAGAGGAATCGGTCTCTAGCTAAGATGGAGGCATCGATGCAAGCTGGTAAGATAATCAATGCTAGGCATCTCGTCTACCACGTAGGGCCATATGGCGAGTACGACCCGGGAACCGAGGCCAATGAACAGGTCGCAAATATTTTCTCAGGCATTGTGGACAGGGTCCGGGAGATATGGGGCGAACAAGATGAGGATGCCTACACCGCGTTCCCATGGATTTCCGAACAAGAGCCATCACTCGTCGGGATAGAGACATCTGGTAGGCAGGAGCTCTGGGGCACTGTCGAAGAGGTTCTGGAAGTTTGCAATCACGTTGAAGGTACTGTCCCGGTCCTCAATATCGGACATATTCATGCCAGGGGGCACGGTTCTATGAGGACCAGTGAGGACTACGCCGAGCTTTTCGACATGGTTAGGGAGAACTACGGTGGTAGCAGGTTCTACTGTCACTTTGCGGGAATTGAGCACAGGATGGGAAATGCGCTTCACTACACCCAGATTAAGAAATCAGACCTCAAATTCGAGCCGTTCGCTGAGTTCCTGGCCGAAGAAGGGGATTGGATGGATATTACCATAATTTCAGACTCCCCCCTTCTTGAGCATGACGC
>CAXHFZ010000132.1:0-3863 GCA_964016325.1 uncultured Candidatus Poseidoniales archaeon
GAAATACTGGAGAGGTAAGAGCGCTTTCAAGATTTTTTTGTATTAGCCACGAGTCTAAATTTACCACTGATTCTAGAAGCCTTGTTTCGCTATTTTCAGACTCGGTTGATGAGGTTTCGGAGTTGGTTTTGAGTTCTTGCTCATCGGGGAGAGATACTTTTAGGTCACCAGAAAGTATTGCTTCACCGAACCAAACTGACATTTTATTGGGCCCCCATGCAACCACTTGTGAGTTGGCAGGGAATATAGAGTAGAGATCACCGGGAAGCTCCCTTTGACTGAGAAGCCAATGCCTGCCAGGCGGCATGTCTACGCACCACCTCTCTAGCTCGGCCCTACTAATAGGAAGTATATCGGATGGAATATGCCAAACAGTAACGGGCGATCCTTTCAGTTCACCAAATTCTGGTACCCTCTCTGCAACTCCAAGAAGTATGAAACCGGGAGTTGTTGTATCTTGAGGAGCCTCATGTAGGCGTACTCCTCTAACTGCCAGGAGTTGTCTGACTGCGTCTTCCACGCCATACAGAAGGAGTTTACAGACTTGAAACGTCCTATAGAATGGAGTAACAAGTGAGCTCTTTAGAACTATCACAGGTTATGCTGGAGAGTAAGAAGATCGCTCTGTCCTGGATCTACTACACATAGTGAGCTGACGGCGAAAGGCTTAGCGCACGCGGAGCCTAATTGCCTATTCACCATTAGCACCCTGTGGATTGGAACTCCGGGATGAGAATTAGACAAATCGGACAGGAAACTTTCCGGGCAGTTAGCTGCGACTAAAACTAGCCTGGCTTCTCCTTTTGAACAGGCACCCATGGTTTCTCTCTGTCCAAATATAATTTTTCCAGTACTCAGAGCCTGTTTTAGGTTTCTTGTTAGATCCATTTTTTCACCTCTATGCCTCGTCTGGGATATAGAACAGATCCACACTTCCCGTTCCCAGTGCTATTGGCTGTCCTACGACAATATTCTCAGTGACACCTCTCAACTCATCTCTTTCTCCGATGATTCCAGCCCTTAGTAAGTGAGAAACTGTAACTTCGAAGGCAGACCTAGCAAGAATACTATGCTTCGTTCCGCTGACACCGTGCCTTCCAATAGCCCTTACCTCGCCACTGCTTGTCATGACATCTGATACTGTAATTAGATGTCTAACATCAACATCTAGTCCAGCTCCCTCCATGGTATCTAGCATCTCATTAATTATGGCCTGTCTTGCGGCTTCTATTCCGAGAAAGGACTGTATTTCATTGATGTTGTTAGTGTAGGTTCTTGCCCTATCAACACCTGCGAACTCACTGACCTTTGCAAGATTTGATCCGATTGTGGAGATGTAGTACTCATCGTTCTCTCCAGCTTGTACATTTGCCCTAACAACTCCTCTGATGCCTTTCAATTGAAGTTTCTTAATCTTGTCCTCAAGCTGGAGGAGGTCTGTATAGGTTGGCGGATCTGTGGCCAGTGTCTCCAAGTCCTCTTTCTTAGCAACGCCTGGAATTATTTTCAGCTCTGAGGGCTTATCATCGTTGTCGGATTGAATGTAAAGTCTGAGTGCTCTGCTGAGCTTGTCTTTGACTTCTGCCCCGTTCATGTTCTTGAGTCTCATATTGGACTTGTTTAGCTTCAGACTAAGGTATCTCTGAGCGACTTCGACATCGATGTTAGCTATATCGCTGGTTGTAGTAGCCTCTAGTCCAGCCGCAATCTCTCTGACTAGCTTTTCGTTAGTCCTGAGAGGCTTTCCTTTGGAGTTCTTCTCATTCAGGTAAATCCTCATGGTAGGAGTGTTAGGTGTTTTCCTTGCATCTACGATCTCAATTATTCTTGGAAGACCCTGTGTTACGTTGACAGTGGCTACACCAGCGTAGTGGAAGGTCCTCATAGTCATCTGAGTACCAGGTTCTCCGATTGACTGAGCGGTGGTTATTCCGACGGCCTCATGTGGATCAGCTCTTGAAGTGACTAATGATTCACTGGCTGAATTGATCACTTTCCTAGCCTTTGCAGGTGTTATTTTCTTCAAACCCCTAGATCTGATTCCCTCTGTTAAATCCATAATCATTCTAGGAGTAAGGCTGACGTTTGCATCCACGGAAGCGGATAGTAGATGTTGGTATATCTCATCTTGATGGTCAACGTCTCTGAGTATCTGAGACAGCTTGAAGTCATCGTTAAATCCTTCTAAAGGAAGCATTGATTTCCTTCTCCTTCTAGATGCTGCTGACTTTCTCCTGACAACGGTTTTCTCAGTGGAGGCGGCCGCGCTCCTAGCGGATTTTGAAGATGCCGCCATTAGGTCACTAATTCTCTGAGCGGTACCTGAGTCGATACCACAGATCTGAGCTATTTGACCCGGTGTCAGGACCTTGACATCATCCCACTTCCGGTCATCCGCAAGCTTGTGAGCATACTCCTCATCAATCTGCAAATCCATAAGTTTCTTTTTTGTTGCACTCTTGACGACCATCAGTTCTCACCTCCTAATGCGTCATCAAGTACCATCGTTACATCAAATGGCTTCCCTCCACGGCTTCGGGCTGGATCTACACCATCTTCTCCGTACTCGAACTGAATGATTCTGTTAGCAGTATTCCTGACAGAACCCATTCCATCGTTTACAACCTTCAAGTCATCCATTGCATTGATGAGCCTTCTCTGCATGTATCCCGACTTAGCCGTCCTAACGGCTGTATCAACAAGTGACTCCCGGCCGGATACAGATAGCATGAAGAATTCTGTTGGTTCCAGTCCACGCTTGAATGAAGAGCCAACGAACCCTTTCTCCTGGGCTCCCTTGGAATTGCGTGGGAAGTGAGCCAATACCCTATCCTGGTACCCTCTTTCCAGACGCTTACCGCGAACCTTTGGTTGACCTATGGAACCTGCCATCATGGCGAGGTTATCCATGGACCCTCTGGCACCTGAGGTAGCCATCATTACAGCAGCGTTATCTGAACCGAGGAATGACTTGGCCACATTACCTGATTCGGTCTTAGCTTCGTCGAGAATCATCAGAATATTTTCCTCTAGGGTTTCCAGTGGCGTCCTCCCTGGGCGTGTCTCATATCTTCTTCCGTCTTTCCCGAATTTCTCTAACTCGGCATCGACAGCATCGCTTCCACGTTGATTAATCAAGGATATTTCCTCCTTGGCTTCTGGAGGAAGATCCTCGTCATCAATTCCAGTGGTGAATCCTAGTGAAGTGCATATGGAAATTGTCATTCTAGTCATTCTGTCCAAAAACTCGGCACCGGCCTCCGGGCCATGAGTGTGAACGACGGCATCCAGAAGTCTTCCATCTTCAGCTCCGATTCCCCTCTTGTCAATCGTCCCTGAAACATTACCTTTGGTGACATTGACCTGGTCTCCTATTCTGCTAATGTAGTCAAGCTTGAATCCCTCTGGAACAATTAGGCTCAGAACATCACTGCCTCTGTATCCTATCACTCCGTCTTCCTCTATCTCTGGAGGAAGTTCTCCATCCCAATTCGTATCTCCTAAGACTTGCATTACTAGGTTCTTTGGCAGAATTCTATCGCCATGCGTAAGCAGATATGCTCCTGAGATATGATCGTGTATTCCACCGATTACGCTACCTCCGTATCTGGGTGTTATTATGTGCTCCTGAACTCTCATCAGAATCTTGGCTTCAGCTCTGGCTTCTTCACTCTGTATGACATGCAGATTCATTTCGTCACCGTCGAAATCTGCATTGTAAGGAGTACAGTCTGCTAAGTTGAATCTGAATGTCTTTCCTGGCATTACTCTGACTTCATGCACCATCATGGACATCCTGTGAAGGGAGGGTTGTCTGTTGAACAGTGCTACGTCTCCGTCTATTAGGAGCCTCTCCACCACGA
>CAXHFZ010000133.1:0-3807 GCA_964016325.1 uncultured Candidatus Poseidoniales archaeon
ATCCTACTGAGTCTCGTGGGCTCGGAGATGTGTATAAGAGACAGAATCCGAAGAGCCAGTCAGCTCGGACGAGGAAGCCAACGAGGAAGAGTCCTCCGAAGAATCCGTATCCAGAGAGAGATAGTACTGGAACAACAGCAAAACAACGCAAACGGCCTGGTGCGACCACTCGCACCGGGCCGCCCAAACTTCAAACCACGATAGTGTAGGCAGTCACATGGCTGAGTCCACAGGTCCCTCCGACCAAGCTAGGATGGACAGGGTGGCCAGGCTCACACTGGCACTGGGCGGGTTCATGCTGGTGCTCCTGATAGCGTTCCCGTTCACGCTTGGGAACGACGCCATGAGCGGAACCGCACCATACCTTCTCTACTCGCTATTCCTGACGAGCATAGGGATCGTGATAGGCGTCTCACTAACTTGGCTAAACGACCCCAGCAGGGCACCAGAGAAGCCTACACCGAGTCAACCCAAGCGAACCCCCATGCTATCAGCGGACGAGATGGCCGTGATGGACGCCCTATCCAACAGTGAGCGCACTCACGGCACTGGCTCGATGTGGCAGAAGGAGCTAGTCGAGTCTTGCGGCTTCACGGACTCCAAGGCAAGCCGGGTCCTATCGCGAATGGAACGCGCAGGACTAATCAGGAGAGTACGGGACGGAATGAGCAAGCGAGTGGAGCTAGCCGAAGGAGCAGTGGATCGATGAGCGAGGAAAATAGTAGCCAGGCCACGATAATGGTGGGAATCTCGTTGGTGATCCTGGTGCTGGCGGCCAGGCTTCTCTACCTGGTCGACAGGTCCCTCAGGAACGGCGAGGGAATGGGCCTCTCAGGAGATGGCGCGATAGAGACGATCCCGATACTGGTCCTCCTGGCCCTACTGATATGGATGGTATTCAGGTCCCGGACGAGCCTGCATCTGGATACAGGGGGAAGTGATACTCAGGTCATAGGAATCATGCTGGGCATGTTCCTAGTAGGACTGTACATAGGGCCTGGTCTGACCCTCTCACTCGAATCGGAGCTAGTCGGAATGGCGTTCCTAGTGATTCCGATACTCCTGATAGGGGCCATACTGCTCCCAAGCGACAACGACTCCCTAGTAGCCAATTACGAGGAGGAGTGACTGGGATGTGGAACCCCTTCGACAGACTGAGCGAGATGTCAGTGGACCGACCGAAGTCAGCAATCGCAGTGGCAGTGATAGGAATACTAGCGCTCTCCTCGTTCGCTCAGTTCATCGTCTTCGACAACTCGGAGGACGCCTTCTACCCCGATAATGAGACCACTCGACTCCTGTATGAGGTGGAGGACACATACACCGTGGACATCGATCTGCTCAGGGCCATCGTGAGGTTTGACTCCGGAGATCTGCAAACCAGCCAGGTGGCATGGGAGCTCCTGGCAGACACGGAGCACGAGATGATGACCAACCCAGGGATGTCAGGATATCACTACGGACTGTTCGGGGGCTCCGCGCACTCGGGTCCCGCTAGCTCAGTCATATTCTGGCAGAAGGTGCAGGACCCTGGCTCCGACACATGGTCAGAGACGCTCCAAGAGGCTCTCAATGGGGTGTCGACAGCCAGTGACGAGAACCTGAGCATGGCCGTGGGACAGGCCCTTTCCCTGCTTGGGAGCGTTCCCGACACCGACTACCCCACATCGGAGGAATTACTGGCATGGTCCCCGGGAGGCTTGCAGGAGTGGCAAGCCAGACTGGACTCCGGTGAGACCAACGCACTGGCAATAGGCAACCTAATCGGAACGATCTCGGCACTGTCCGATAACAGGAACGAGACGCAGATAGCAACCATCGCACCTCTCCAGGGACAGGCAATGGCTCTCCTCGCTCCCCTCAGCGCCCTCCAGGACATAGATCTCAGGGCCCCCATCATGGGCATGCTCCCAGCGGACTCCAGGGGAGAGCCGTGGGCTCTGGCCGACACCGCACTGGTGTCCCTCGCAATCGACACATCCCCAAGCGCCCATAGTGTGGAGCTCGATACCGAGGTCTCCCCCATTGTCACCGACATGACCCTAGTGCTGGAGGACGCGCTTCAGGCAGTGGCGGAGTCACACGACTCCACGATCACGGTGTTTGGCTTCTCCAGGTTCGTGGAGGAGCAGGCAGGTAACCTCGGCGCGGAGATCGGGATACTGACCAGCGCCTCGATAGCCATCCTCGGGATCATACTGTGGAGGCAGTTCCGAAGCGTCAGGGACACAGGCGTGGTCATATTCCTCACGTTGCTGGCGATAGGGGCCACATACGGCGTGGCCGGGATTCTGAGGCTGGAGTTCAACGGGGCCATGAACAGCATACCGATACTACTACTCGCCATAGGGGTGGACTACGGGCTACATGTCGTGCTCCGGTATCGCGAGGAGCTTGTCAAGGGAGACTCCGAGGGCAAGTCCACCATGGCCGACTTCTCGGCCGAGGCGAGGGCCAGGGCGCTGAAGACAGGCACGGTCCTGACCTCCGCGGCGCTCGTGGTCGCGATATTCACGGACATGGTGGGCTTCCTCAGCTTCAGGCTCTCGGCCCAGAACTTCCTGGTGGTCTTCGGGACCGTCATAGCGATCGGCCTATTCTTCATCTACCTCCTATCTGTCACGGCTCTACCGGCGCTGCTGACGGTCCTGAAGCCACAGAGGCTCGCTCTTGAGAGGTCCGTCAAGGTCGAGGAGAGCCCCTTCTCACGGTGGTCCGGAGAGCAGGCCCTCAACCCGATGACAGTGGTCGTTGCGGCCATTCTGATATCCATACCCATCGGGGCCGGGGTGAACCAGCTCGAGATCGGGTTCGACTTCAGGGACCAGCTGGACGACGACGTCCCGGTGGTGGCGGACTTCCTCACGCTCAGCGACGACTTCGCCGGCCAGAACACCCCTCCGGTCTACGTGGTCATCGACGCTCCCGTGTTCAGCGAGGAGGGAAGGGAGCTCTACCTCAGCGCGATGTCGGTCCTGGGCTCGGACGAGAGCATCTCGGAGCAGACCGGTGTGTGGGAGGCCCTCGAGATGGAGGCCACGAGGGATCCGTCCCTCAGCGAGGCCCTCGGAACCCTCGACACTGACTCCCCCGATTGGTCGGCACTGGCCTCTTGGGCCGACTCCAATGAGGACAAAGTCTTCAGGTACCTCCGGGCAGACAACCAGCAGACGGTGATCAGCTTCTACGCCTCCTCCCTTGACTGGCAGGAGACCGTCGACTTCCTCGAGGATCTCGATCGGGACCTCGGTGAGGGAGGCGATGCGTACAGGGTCTCCGGGCGGGGCATCATCCTGGCGCAGATAAGCGAGGACGTCGCCAGGTCCGCAGTCGCATCCACTGGGATAGTAGCGGGGATGATCCTGCTGATGCTCGTCGGCATCAACGTCTCCCGCGAGGAGAGGCCCGCCAGAGGCGCCTTGAAGGGACTGGTCATGTGGATCCCTCTGGCTGTGGTCGTCGTCTGGGTCTACGGGCTCATGGGGTGGCTGGGGTACCAGCTGAACTCCCAGACCGTGACGATAGGGGCGCTGACCCTGGGGCTGGGCGTGGACTACGCGGTGCACTTCGTGACCAGGCTCGACGAGGAGGTGGAACATGACCCGAATGCGGGCATATCGAAGTGGGTCTCGATCACCAACGCTACCACCGGTCGGGCGATGATGGCGGCAGCCCTGACGACTGCCGGGGGCTTCGCGGTACTCAACCTCAGCTCGCTACTGCCACTGAGGCTCTTCGGGCAGGCATTCGTCGTGGCGATACTTCTCGCGCTTGCCTCAAGCGTCATACTACTCCCCAGCCTTATGA
>CAXHFZ010000134.1:0-3792 GCA_964016325.1 uncultured Candidatus Poseidoniales archaeon
ATCCTACTGAGTCTCGTGGGCTCGGAGATGTGTATAAGAGACAGAGTCCCCCCCAAAAGGCGTGATCCCCAGAGTTCTATCCGTATTGAGAGATGCACCCAGTCTCCAGTTTGCATCCAGATACAGGTCGAAGGCCTCTTCAGAGTTACCATTGTTAACCAACAATACCTCTACTGACCTGAACACTCCATCGGCTGGAGCATCGAATTGCGTCACGAATGGCATTACATCAATATTATACTGGACTGGAACTTCTATCTCAATCATTGGTGTAGACATGAATTGGGCTGGAGCCCTTCCACTAGCGATTAATGTGATTTGGTACATCCCGGGTGGAATTTGATCGGGAGTCATAATCTTAGCGAATAAATCGAGCTCCTCATTGACGGCCAGGTCTAAGCTGGTCACCAAATCTCCTTCTGCATCATACCACTCTACATTTTCTGGCCCCCAGCTAGTATCCGCGAAAGATGCACCTAGATTCCATGTTGCGATTTGATTACCGGTATTCTTGAACTTCATTGGAATTGTGGCGTTTTCCCCAGGTAGAATAGTGGCGTCGGGATAAGCTAGAGTCTCAGGTTCCAGTTTGCAGGAGTAGGCGGCTTGAACTGATAGGGGTATGCCCCTTACTTCAGGAAGTCCAAGCGTTGCCTTGGTTGAATTTGTGGTGCCATCATTAATATCCACATACCACATCATTTCCTGAACAATAGCGCCATCTGGGATAGTGATATTAAACCAGACATCAGTAGTTTCGAGAGCCTTGACAACGTCTGTCACAACGAAATTATCATGATCTACAGGATTATTCGAGTCGATTCTAATTGGATAGCCATACATCCAAGATTGGTTGGTTACTTCAGTGTAAAGCCTCAATGTGACATCGACGTATCCGTTGTTTGTTATCCTGCAGTAGAGAGACTCAACCTCGGCTGGTACAACTAGGTATGCGTTAGGTAGAGGGTCGTCGCAATCAACGTCCACAGTATACTGCGGAACCCTCTCTATGGCAAAGATTAGGAAAGAGTCGATTGCTATTCCCCCGGACGCTTGAGAGCTGTCCGAATCGAATTTGAATGCGAGATTGTACTCGCCGGTTTGATGTAATCCCGTCATATCCCAGACGCTCATTGACCAGTCATAATCGATAGTAGAGAGGCCGAGACCGGTATAATTGAATGACTCGACAGAGGAGGATGCATCCGCTTCAATGCTTACGGAATCACCTGGGCCCATCTCCCCCCAAGCATAGGTGACCATCTGCATTGTTAGATAATCAAATCCTCGTAAATTCATCTTACAGAACCTTGAACCATACTTTTCAGACAACGACAGGTCCTGTATTCCGTAACCTAAACCATGTCCAGGGTCATCGCAATTCTGGAAGGGGGTAAACCATCCCCACCAAAGTCTATCGTGCCTATTACTGGCATAATCAGAATCCTCTCTTGCAACTCTCCAATGTTTATCACCCTCAGCAGAATCGTCAGAGTCAATCATCCTCCAATGGCCATAAGTATCCGGATCGGAGGATAGTGAGCCGTCTGCCTCGTAGCCACCTCCAACCCAAACTGGTTCATTTGCATATGGAACATTTGGACAGTCATTTACGCCATCTCCATCTGTATCTCCACAAAAACCGTTGTCCATTGAGTCATGCCAAATTGCAACAGGCATTAATCTAGTTACCTGGTTGTTATCTTGATTATCATCTGCCAGGCCACCATCTACCATACCCATCAGTTGGATTCCTCCACTTAGGACGCCTTGATCGTCGAGGACACTGTGAGACATGTTTGGAATCCAAGTAATTTGTTGCACTACAGACTGTTGACCTGATAGAGTCATATTGGAAGTGAACTCGTCTACCATGAATCCTACGGGATGCCAGATTTGCAGAGATGCCTCAGCGTAAGCTGGCTGGCTAGAAGTGCCGGCTTGAGTGAACGTGACCTCTATTTGTATTTCCTGGCCTCTGATGACATATTCCTGGATACTCCCGTCTGGTTGACTCCATTGCATGGCCTGATTTGAACCAGTTCCAAACTCAATTGAGGTTACTTCGAAGTCGATCAGGGATGACCTAGCTTGTGCGGAGGAGCCATTATCCAAATCAAGCTGTTTGCCCCCTTCGAACATGGGGGCCATTGAGGTTACAAGTAACAATGAACAGAGTAGCAGGGGAGTGAGGACACGCATACTAACACAATCGGGGACTTAGCTACATGTATGAAGGTTGGGACATTGCGTTCGACTTGAGAATAAACGTAGTCGGGACTCATGATAAGGTGGAATAAGTCGCGAGAATCCTAGCACAAATAGTGAAGAGCTTATGTTGGCTTACGTATGCGTTGATTCATGGGTGATGATCAGTCACTAAAGAATAGGCTGACACTATCGTTATTGGTTCTGTTACAGGTGACATTGATACCTATTTTTGGATTCTCTACTAGGTATCTTTTCGAAATTGATAGGGAGGGCTTCTCGGTCACGGTGAAGACTAATCTAATTGAGTGGATTGTCGTTTCTGGGGTCTTGTACGGAGTTTTCTCACTATTCCTAGCTTTATGTTTGGGAGGATTCAGGCCTTACTTTGTGATTAATAGAGGAGGTTTGGCATCTTTCCTAGGACTTAGAATGAGAAAGGGGGACCCAGAGCTAGTCGATAGATCGAGGCTCTCAGTAGCTTCCAGCCCATATGGAAAGATGGCCAAATTAGTGGACCGGAGAGTAAGCGGAGACGGATATGATTTGATTGCAGTCCATGGGGGGCTACAACTAATTGCGGTTCCATTACAGATTCTACTAATTGCCGTTCCGTTGGCCATTATCGAAGGTTTTCCCAGCTCCCTAATAAGATCGGGGAGCGCTTTCGAACTCGGCATGGCTGGCTATCTAACATCACTGTGGTTGGCGATGAGGATTCAGCCAATTATTTCCAACCATCTGGTCGGTTTTGCATCCGTCCTCAGGACAGTGATATGGAGATTCTCAATTTTCTCATGGGTTCTTCCAATAGTCATTTTCTGGTATGCTGCTAGAATGCTACTTGAGGCATCTCTTGGGTGGCTGGAACTTGACTATGCTGACTGGAATGACCTACAAATAGATGCTATGGTTCTTGGATTTATTTCCCCTGATGCCGAAATACCGAAAAGTGCCGTTATTGATTTCCTGATTGCAATCTCTGTTCTTCCGCTTGCAACTTTTACATCTATTTCAGTCCTTGGTGGGTCTAATGGCATTCCAGATTGGATGCTAGATCAGGAAGAGCGTTTGGAGAATCTACAGATGGGATCGCTGGAGGAGCCCAAGTCTGAGATGGATCATGAATTGATTCCATCACTGACAGATGAAGGAGAGTTTTCGGACACAATTGAGATTGAGGAGGAAAGCTCCCAAGGACGGATGATTGACCTACCATTCGAATTATTCGGCAGGGAAAGGGAAGACTAGATCCGAAGTTCGGTTCAGAAGGAGCCATCCTGAGCCAATGACCATTCCAAACATGATCGGATTAGGACCTGAAATCCATAATTGGGAGCCAGCAAAGATTAGGATTAGGGAACATAGAGATATTTCAATTGCTGGACCTCTGGGGGTGAAAAAAGTAGGAACGTACCATGAGGATACAGCAGATATAATTAGGAGGGCTAAGGAAATCAACCCGGACCCTCACAGATTCCTACGCAAGTCCGTCAGAATTTTTTCAACTCTGTCCATTCCTTTTGAAATATCCTCTCTTGAAATGGTATATGCGAATCTGAGGTGGCCTTCTCCTGCCGAACC
>CAXHFZ010000135.1:0-3711 GCA_964016325.1 uncultured Candidatus Poseidoniales archaeon
TGGTAGACAAGATCTCATTCACTGGGAGTACCCCCGTGGGGAAAATGATTGGCGAGACTTGTGGGAGGAACCTTGTAAGTGCATCTCTGGAGCTGGGTGGAAAGAATCCCCTGGTAGTGATGCCTTCAGCTAATATTGAAAATGCTGTCGAGGGAGCCTATTGGGCCGGTTTCGGAACTGCTGGTCAAAGGTGTACGAGTCTTGGGAATCTGATAGTACACGAAGACGTCTATGATGAGTTCATGTCCAAGTTTATGGATAAGGTTTCAACTACTCAGATAGGAGATTCAATGCGTCATGAAGGGGTTCTTTACGGTTCTATGATTTCTGAGAAATATGGAGAAGACTTCCTCAAGGGGTTAGAGATTTGTGAAAAAGATGGAGCTGTAAAATTATGGGGATCTGGCAGAATCACAAATCAAAATCTTCCTGATGGATTCCATGGAGATGCGGATGAAGGGGTGTACATGTGGCCGCATGTGTATGAGAATGTCACTGAAGATATGGAATGCTTCCATGAGGAAATTTTCGGTCCAGTTGTCACAGTAGTCAAGGCAAGTGACTTTGATGATGCCCTTCGCTTGGCTAATGCTTCTCCGTTCGGACTTTCTAGTGCTTGCTATACAAACGATAGGCTGGAGGCTTTCAGATTCAAGACTGGGATTAAGGCTGGAATGACCGGAATAAACAACTCAACTACCGGTGCGGAGGCCCACCTTCCCTTCGGAGGGGTGAAGGAAAGCGGGAATGGAAGTCGGGAGTCTGGGATATGGGTAATCGAGTCATACTCTTATTGGCATGCAGTTAATGATGAGCTTTCTGGTAAGCTACAGTTGGCACAGATGGACGTAGAAGAAATAGAGATGGAAGAAGCCGAGGCGGACTACTCCAGGCTTGCTTAGAGGAGTATCTCGCCACATTCTGGGCATGGTAAGCCTGGAAGCCATGCTCCTGGAAGGTAGCCACATTTGTGGCAAACCGATGTCTCTAATCCTTGTTTATCCATGTTTTTTCACGCAGAGTCTCGCATTTCATTCTTGGGTGTATTGGAATTTGCCCGAAGCAATTGCTTAAGGGGCCCGTCCGTGCCCTAGGTACAGGAACTATCATGGCTAACTGGGACCGAGATCATCTTAGTTCACTTGGCATTAATGTCAAGTTGCCCCTGAGGAAAGGTTTCGCGAGAACTCAAAGGATAGATAATTGGTGGACTGAGCCATTCTGGATGGCAAGTGCACTGACTATTGCTGTCTTGTACACCGGAATGAGGGTATTGATTTGGGATGGAGACATCCAATACGATAATCATAGAGTGACCTCCCCTATATTCTCTCCTGATGTACTACATCTACTGCACATTACAAACCACCCGGGATGGATGAATTCTGCAATGTTGATTCTATGGATCCCTTTTGGATTCAGAGGGACCTGCTATTACATGAGAAGAGTCTACCACAGGACATTTTTCCAAAATCCAACAGGTTGTATGATTGCAAAACCAGAGTTGAACTATGCAATCGGTTACAAAGGCGAGAGAGGCCTCTTCATACTAAATAATATTCACAGATATATGCTTTATCTCGCGATACTAATTCTATCTGTAAAATTCTATGACGTTATACTGACAACTAAGTTTTCTGATGGTTCAAGGGCTATTTCTATCGGAACCTTGATCCTCGGTATTGAGTCATTCCTCCTCCTCATGTATGTTACGTCATGCCATGCATTTAGGCATTTATTCGGAGGGGGGATGAATAGGTGGAGAGGAGGATTATCGGGTGTTTTTGGATCTCTTTACAGGACGATTAGTAAGGTGAACGTCCATCATTCATTTTGGTTCTGGACAAGTCTTGCTATGGTTTTTCTAGGAGACTTGTTTGTGCTTGCCGTAGCTGAAGACATTCTAAGCGATCAGATACTACTGGAGTGGTAAAATGGATGGAAATTACGCAACTCACGAGTATGACGTTGTAGTGATAGGGGCAGGTGGAGCAGGATTAAGAGCGGCTATCGAAGCTAGCTCTTCAGGAGCAAGTGTTGCAATTATATCTAAGTCGATGCTAGGAAAGGCGCACACAGTGATGGCCGAGGGAGGAGCGGCCGCGGCTTTGGCTAACAAAGATGAACGGGATTCATGGAAGACCCACTTTAGAGATACGATGAAAGGGGGGAAATACCTGAATGATTGGAGGATGGCTAAAATTCATGCCCAACAAGCACCAGATAGGATAAGAGAGCTTGAGCAATGGGGCGCGGTATTTGATAGAACGCCCAAGGGACTAACGAGTCAAAGGAACTTTGGAGGCCACACATATCCACGCCTGGCACACATAGGAGACGCAACGGGATTAGAACTAATCAGGACTCTTCAACAAAGAGGCATTCACATGGGGATGGATGTTTTCATGGAGTTCACGGTAAGAAAGCTCTTCAAGAAAGATGGAAAGGTGATAGGATGCTTTTCATACAGTAGAAACGATGGTTCATTCCATGTTTTCAAGGCCAAATCAATAATCCTCGCTACAGGCGGTGCCACTAGATGCTGGGAGGTTTGCTCTGGTTCATGGGAATATACTGGTGAAGGCTTTGCACTGGCGTACTGGGCCGGTGCTCAAATGGGAGATATGGAGTTCATTCAATTCCATCCTACAGGAATGATCTGGCCTAAATCAGTCAAAGGCATTCTTGTTACCGAAGGCGTAAGAGGGGAAGGGGGGATGCTCAGGAATTCAGAGGGAGACAGATTCATGTTCCAGTATGTCCCAGAAATGTATAAGGATGAGTTTGCAGATACAGAAGAGGAAGCTCTTGAATGGGTTGATGAGGTTGTTTCTGGAAAACTGGCAACAAAGAGAAGACCGCCTGAGTTATTGACCAGAGACGTGGTTGCAAAGGCTATCAATAGTGAAAGAGATGCCGGAAGGGCATCTGAGCATGGAGGAGCGTATCTTGATATATCCTGGAGAGACGAAGAGGAAGTAAAAAAGAAGCTACCGGGAATGTATCACCAGTTCAAGGAGCTAGCCGCTGTAGATATAACCAAAGAACACATGGAAGTCGGGCCAACAGCTCACTACGTAATGGGAGGGGTGAAAGTTGATCATGAGACTCAAGAAACTTGCATCAAAGGACTATTCGCAGCGGGGGAAGCAGCAACAGGACTCCATGGCGCGAACCGTCTAGGAGGTAACTCTTTGTCGGATCTTATTGTTTTTGGAAAAATCGCTGGGGAACATGCCGCAAAATCCTCCAAGGATATAAAGCAGTTTACTGAAATTCCTGAAGACGAGATAAGCGAAGTGATTGCTGAAACTCTTGAGCCGCTCGATCGGAAAGAAGGCGAAAATCCAGCTACGGTGGTTTCGGAACTAAGGACTATGATGCAGAATAAGGTCGGAATTATCAGAACAAAATCTCAGTTAGAAGAGGCATTGAAAGAATTGGATGACCTTGAAATTCGTTCAGAGAGTGTATTCGGGGGGAGTGGTAAATCATACAACCCAGGATGGCATCAATCACTTGAGATCAAGGCAATGATAGATGTTAGCAGAATGTGTACACTGGCTGCCTTGAAGAGAGAGGAAAGCAGGGGGGGACACACAAGAGATGACTTTCCAAGTCCTGACCATAATCGCTGGGGAAAGGTCAACAGTGTGATATCAATGAATGAAAAGGGCGAAATGGAAATACAATTCGAGTCGTACCCTCCTA
>CAXHFZ010000136.1:0-3707 GCA_964016325.1 uncultured Candidatus Poseidoniales archaeon
AAGTTTATCTGGACGTACTAGTCGAGGGCGAGGAAGACGCCGACTCTGCGAGAGTTCTGGTAAGAATAGCAATTTTTGGAACCAGTGAATCTTCAGAGCACACCGTCTCTGTGGTAGTTTCGAACTACAATTATGGGATGGCAGTGTCCCCCCAGTCCCCCGGAGAAATACCAGGTCAAATGGATGTAACTTTGCCTCCGGGAGGCGCTCTTTCAACCTTCTTCTGGATTGATAATACTGGTGATTATCCAGCTGGTGATAAAGCAGTGATCACAATCACCGGATTAGAGTCATCAGTTTCTAGGAGCGTGTTTGTCGATGGAGTGAAGATAGACGACTCCATTCAGATTCCTAGGGAAGGCAGAGTGCTACTAGAAGTACAAATGGAAGTAATGGAAGGAGTCTCAAACGGCGTATCAGGAATAATCAAGGTATCAGCGGCCTCAGAGAGAAACGCCGCTCAGACCACTTCGGTCGATGTCATGATCCAAGTAATGACAATACATAACCTCAGTTTTAGTCTTGAGGGGGACGATGAGCAGACTGTGAATTATCCCGATAAGGCATTCTTCACAATGTTTGTAACGAACAACGGCAATGTGGTCGAAGACGTGGAGATAGTTTCAGGAGAATCACTCAGAGGTTGGACGGTTGATGTAATCGATGATGAATTCCAGCTTCCCCCTGGAGAAACTAGAGAGATTCAGGTTCGAGCCACCCCTCCGTCTGAACTTCTTTCTGACGACACATACAGATTCACTGTTATTGCTCAACCCGAGGGAATACCCGTTGCAGGACAACCAATCGAACTAACGGTTGTATCAGTAACATCAAATTCTTTCCTCAATCTTTCTCAAACCACTCAAGACTTACTGGTTTATGGCCTAACAGGATTCGGAGCCTTACTCGTAATCGTTCTTTTCATGAGGTCTAGGGCCGAAAATAAGAGAATAATTAGGGCATTAGATCAAGATGACTCGTAGCACTTCTACTGACTCCACACCGGATAGGCTTATTGCCCAATTTCAGGTGGCAAGCTCTAACGGTCCCTACGGGACCGATGGGTGTTTGTCATGTCTACCGTTCCAGAGGCCTATCTCGCTGTTGCTGTGATGGCTCTCGTTGGCATTGGTTTTCCAGTTCTGAGTTTCGTAGGATCAGGCTTCCTGAGGCCTAGAAAAACTGCGAATGACCCCAACAAACTAAGCTCATGGTTACTTCCTGGTTATGAGTCTGACCAATCTCTGTATCTCAGGAGAGAGACTACCTATGAATGCGGTTCAGACCCTGTGGGAGACGCTCATATTAATTTCCATTTTCAGTACTACTGGTATGCCATAATCTTCTTGGTTTTTGACATTGCTTTCATGTTCCTAGCCTTCGGTGGTATCTTGGTTATCCAAGAAGGAGCAGTATCTATCTACAGTTCTCTCGCAACACTAACAGTCTTCATCCTCCTGATGGGAGCCGGTGTTTGGCATGTTTTCAGGAAGAGGGGAAGAATATACATCTGAGGTTAGACTATGGCGGACGATGACCAGAATTATGCAGTTTTCAACAGTAGGATGCTTGTAGACACGGTTGGCGACATAACCGATGAGGCTCTGAAGGCTAGTAGAATTAAGGATATCATTGGAGTACTAGCTGGTAGGATTTTCAATTGGGGTCAGAGAAAATCCCTCTTTCCTCTTCATCTGGGAATCAAGTGTTGCGCATTGGAGATGGCCGCTGCTGGGGCGAGCCGTTTCGACGCTGAGAGATTCGGCGTATTCTTCCGTTCCAGTCCCAGACAGTGCGACGTCCTCTTGGTTAATGGACCAATTAGTAAGAAGTTTGCAGATCCAATAGTGAGGCTGTGGGAACAGATGCCTGAGCCCAAATGGTGTATTGCAATGGGTGAATGCGCGATTTCAGGCGGACCCTACTTTCAGTCATACAATATCCTGGAGGGGGTCGATACCGTGATCCCCGTTGACGTGTACATACCAGGCTGTCCTCCACGACCGGAGGCACTGATAGATGGTTTCGATAAGCTGAGGCAGAAGATTATCCGTATTGGAGCGAAACCAAGCAGTGATCGTCCAGCAACTCAAAGGCCATTGATTGCCGGAGATTTGTGAGGTCTTACCATGTCTAGAGTAGTCCCATCCTCAACTCAAAAGTCAGCCGCAGAGAAGATGATAACTGCAGTCGGTAGAATGAAGGGGTGCGATGCACAGCTTGTCGAGAGATCCAGTGGTACGAAATCTCGTTGGACAGTATCAATTGTGTGTGATCCAGAAAATTGGAGGGGACTCGCTGAGAAGCTCCTCACAACCCATGAAGTGGACTACTGTTCGCTCATAACCGGAATCCATTGGCCAGATGGGCCTGAGGAAAAAAAGTGGGAGGTAGTGTATCACTTCCTCCGTACGGGAATCAAAAATCCTCCTGATAAAGACGGCATTCAACAGCCTATAATCACCGATCCAACCACAGTAAAGGGTAAATTAGTCCCCCTAGAGATAGAGGTCAGTATTGCAATCCCAGACACTAGAAGTCCCATGGTAGCCAGTGTACAAGACTTGTGGATAGGGGCGGATTGGAATGAGAAAGAAACATGGGATTTAGTTGGTATTGACTTCGAGGGACACAAAGGAATGAGAAGGGTTCTCCAGCCACATGAGACTCCAACCGGATATCATCCTCTTCAGAAGCATCACAACATTCGTTATCACGGATTTGAAGAGATGTATGATGACGCTCAGGGATTCTCCAGAAAGCCTGATGATGTTGGTAAGGTAAAGTAGGTGTAAAAATGGCAGAAATGTGGATTTCCATGGGCCCCCAGCACCCAATGACTCATGGGCTCTGGACCCTGAAAATAAAGGTTGATGGGGAAACTGTAGTCGACACGGTTCCCGATCTCGGGTATATACACAGAGGCGTGGAAAAAATTTGCGAGTCCCGTGATTTCACCCAGATTACCACCTATTGTGACAGGCTTTGTTACGCTAGTGCCAACACGTGGTCTCACTCCTACATTTATGCCGCTGAAGATCTACTGGGCGTCGAAGTACCCGAGAGGGCCGAGTATATCAGGCTGATAGCGATAGAACTGCAAAGAATAGCTTCCCACCTAATGTGGCTTGGTGCTTATGGCCCGGATACTGGCAATCTGTCTGTCCTGGTCTGGTGTCTCCGAGAGAGGGAGATGATGATGGATCTTCTGCAAGAGATGGGAGGTTCGAGAATGCATTATAATTTCCCTCGTATCGGTGGTGTAAAGAGAGACCTACCCCATGGCTTTGCACAGAGAGCGCGTTCGAAGCTAGAGTTATTCCTACAGAGAATACAGGAGTACGAGGCGTTGTATGACGAGAGCACTGTCTTCCTAGTTAGGACACAAGGAGTTGGATATGCCAAGGCCGAAGAGATGGTCAACCATGGGGTTTCTGGGCCCAATCTGAGGGCTGCTGGTGTAAACTATGATGTTAGATGGGCTCATCCTTACTCTGTCTACAGCGAACTAGACTGGGAACCACCTGTAGAAAGATCCTCCATTAAAGGAGCCGACTGTTATGACAGATACAGAGTCAGAGTCGAGGAAATGAGAATAAGTGCACTTCTAACTCTTCAGGCCTTGGATAAGATGCCAGGCGGATCGGATACGTATCACGAGCCCGGAGATCCAAAATTACTCGCCAAGGCACCTAGTAGGGCCCCTG
>CAXHFZ010000137.1:0-3690 GCA_964016325.1 uncultured Candidatus Poseidoniales archaeon
ACGACGTCATTCGTCGGCAGCGTCAGATGTGTATAAGAGACAGACCCAATCCTAGTAGGGGTCCCATATGCTATCCCTCTAGAATCAGGGTCGGATATCGTGGTTACTGGACATGGGATGAGAAGTATCTCGGGAATAGAGTACGGCCTTGACATCAACCACGCCACTAAAAGCCAACTTCAGGCACTACCTGGAATCGGCGACAAGTCTTCTTGGAAAATCATCAGCAACAGGGCTAGAAGAGCGAACAAGAACCAGGGAAGCTTCGCATCTGTGGAGGAGGCATTCTCCGAAGCTGGAGTTACAATGCCCCCGCTGGCCCCAGAGGTATTCGTAACGACACACTAAAGCTCGTGTGGTAGGAATAGTCATATTGCCAATAGAAGCGCTGTGCTCTTTGTTACAGAGGCCATCGGACCAGTCCGACAAATCTCTTTTGTGTAGCCAGAGCAGGAATTGATGACTTATGGTGGAGGAGGGTTTAATGAAAACTAGAGTAATAATTGTGGGAACCTTTCTGATGCTTTTGCTGATGGCCGTACCAGAAACAGCGTTCGCGAACAGCTCAGGCAGGACCGGTTCTACCGATGGATGTGGAGATGGGTTTTGCCATTCTTCTACCTCTCCAACAGTTATGCCCGCACTTTCAGGAACTCCGTCATCAGGATATGTTCCAGGTACAACATATTCCCTCTCAATAAGCGCTTCTGGAGGTCCAAGCGGTACTAGCGGGGGATTTAATCTAGATTCTAATCAGGGCGTATTCTCCAATCCAGGTCAGAATGCTCGTCTGTCAGCAGGAGAGGTAACTCACTCAAATTCCAACTCTAGGGCATGGTCAGTCGATTGGACAGCCCCTTCGGCAGGTTCTGGGGATGTCATATTCTACTTGGCTGTAAACTTAGTCAATGGAAATGGTGGCACTTCTGGAGACTCGTGGGGCGCAGACTCATGGGCACTCAGTGAAGCATCATCGTCACCGTCTCCAGTTCAGGTAAACAATCTTGGTTTCAATCAACCAGGAACAGATAGGGGATCAGTCTTCAGTCACTCAGTTTTAGATTTGGATACTGGATCCCCCACCCTAGTCCTATCCAATGGAAGCACGGTAATTTTCAACAATACTGGAGAACCAGAAGTTGTCAATGATGAGGTGATTTCAATCGCGGGTGACTGTGCGATTCTTTACAATAGGACTCTCAGGTGTAGCGGGGCAAACAACTACGGCCAACTTGGAATCGGCTCTAATTCCCTAAGCAATGGAACTGTGGACTTCGGAACCCGAACCCCAGTGGCTGTTTCAAACGGAAATTATCATAATTGTGCAATTCTGGATGACGCATCACTAAACTGCTGGGGAAGGAATAATCATGGACAGCTAGGAGATAGCACAAATATCAATAGAAATTCCCCCGTCGTGGTCGACTTAGGCACTAACAGAACTGCTATCTCTGTATCTGCTGGAAATGATTTCACCTGTGCAATTCTAGATAATGGAGAAATCAAGTGTTGGGGATTCAATGGTTTTGGAAATCTTGGGGATGGTACTACCACGAGTAGAAACACGCCGGTCCTAGCTAATCACTCTACGGGTTTGAGGGCTTCATCCTTGGTAACTCCTGGTTACAGTGTGTGTGCTATTTTCGATGATGGCTCAATCAGTTGCTGGGGCAAGTCATACACGGTCTCCACCCAAGATGGACCTGTGACAGGAACATCATCAGACATTCAGTTGCCCAGTGGTAGGACGGCACACGATATTGATGGGGCCTACTGGCATACTTGTGCTTTGCTGGACAATGGGTCGATTAGTTGCTGGGGGGTCAATACTCACGGGCAGTGGGGCGATGGAACCTGTAGCTCCAGCTCCAGCAGCTGTTCCGGTACTGATGGGAATACCCCCTCTTATGCTCTCATGGCCTCTCCGGCTATTGCATTAGCAACTGGCGTTGAATCGACTTGTGCAATTAACCAGAGCTATTCCTTATTTTGTTGGGGAGGACAGTCTGGGGAATTCGATGGGACTTCCGATGATATTCTTGTTCCATACATTATGAGTTTCAACAATTCTACTCTTGGAGAATCAGTAGGGTACTCCGAGCAGGATCTCGATGGAGACGGAATACGAAACGTTCTGGATTTGGGTATCAGTGACGATAGTGATGGGGATGGGTTCAATTCATCAGTGGATGATTATCCAGAAAACCCCGCCAGATGGGTAAGTTGTCCAGACGGGCAGTGGGGCCGACTGTCATGTCAGAACTCCTCCGCAGGCCACTTTTCCCTTCAAGGATCACTATTCCACGAGAGTTGTACAATAGGAAACTATCAGCCTGAGGAGGGACAAACTGTTTGTTATGAGTCTTCAAGTGGTTATTTCGTCAATCAAGAAGCGTCTCCTAATCAGCAACATTGCGATGCTGGATTCTACCAGAATGATTTAGCGCAGTCATCATGTATCCCATCTCCCGCTGGTAATTACACCAACAATCAATACGGAGATGCGGATGACGCTTTGCCCACTCCACTTCAGTCTAGGAGTGCCACCTATGGCGGACAAATCGGAAACTACTCTTGGTCCAATGACTCTGGGGATTTGTTCTCGATATACGTCCCGAGAGATTCTGCTGCTTCAGTAGACCTATCCAGCTCAAATTCCAATGCAGATTTTAACCTTAGCTTGTACTACTATGACTCTTTGATGGCAATGTCACTGATTTCTACCTCTGACAACTCTACATCGGGCGGACAAACAGCAAGTGTGACTACAATCGGGACTTCGTTTTCTAATTCTTCGACATTACTGATTTCAGTGACTCCAAATAATGCAAGCTCCGGCATTTATACCTTTACACTAACACTGATATCAACCACCGATGGCTCCATCGTTGGTAATCAATCAGAGACCATTGACGCGGAGATACAAGTCGGCTTTTTCCAGTGCCGACCTGGAACTTATCAGGGAAAAACCGGCAGTAGTTCTTGTGATTCGGCTTCTCCAGGGAGGTACGTCTCCTCCACTGGAGCAACTTCTGAGGATACATGCTCCCCTGGATCTTACCAACCACTACCTGGACAAATCTCTTGTATACAAGCCAGCCAAGGTTACTATGTTTCTCAGACAGGCTCTTCCTCACAGACTCCAGCTTCGCCTGGGAACTTCGTTCCCCAATCTGGGGCGATCTCCCAAACACAATGCAGCCCAGGAACCTATCAGCCCTCGTTCGCACAGGCAAATTGCACCGTCGCGTCCGCCGGGAACTATGTTGTGACATCAGGCTCCTCCAATCAAACTGCTTGCTCCCCAGGCACATACCAGCCCTCAAACGGCTCGACCTCTTGTATTGACGCTGATCCAGGACATTATGTTTCTAACTACAGTTCGACATCCCAAGTACCTTGCAATCCGGGATACTACCAGCCATTATCGGCCCAACAATCCTGTTTATCCTCCTCTCCGGGCTATTACGTGCCAGGAATTGCGAGCATTTCACAGACAGCTTGTGATCCGGGCTTTTACCAGCCATCTACGAATCAGACATTTTGTCTACAGGCAACTCCGGGCAACTACGTCCCAACTAACGCCTCTTCTTCGCAGACCCCATGTCAGCCAGGCACATTCCAGCCCTCATTTATGGCAACAGAATGTATAGACGCATTCCCGGGATATTACGCTGTCTCTTATACACA
>CAXHFZ010000138.1:0-3681 GCA_964016325.1 uncultured Candidatus Poseidoniales archaeon
GTCCAGAATGTGATGGCAGACTCGTTCTCTAAGGCCTTTCAAGTACGATTGTGATGCCCATTCCGCCACCTATACACATTGTCGCTAATGCCCTTTCTGAATTGGTTCTGTCCAGTATGGATGCGGCCTTTCCGACAATTCTCGCCCCGGAAGCTCCAAGAGGATGACCAATTGAAATTGCCCCTCCATCGATATTTACCTTATGATAGTCAATCGACAATTCATTAATCACAGCTATACTTTGGGAGGAAAAAGCCTCATTAATTTCGAAAACATCGATATCGTCGATATTCCATCCTGATAGTTCGAGAGCTTTTTTAGTGGACGATATAGGTCCAATACCCATCATGTTTGGAGGGCATCCTGTTACTGCACTGGTGACTATTCTTGCTAATGGTTCCAATCCATTCTTTTCGGCAAATTCAGAGCTACAGACTAGCATGGAGACCGCTCCATCTGTCAAGGGCGAAGAAGTGGCCGCTGTTACCGAACCATTATTCGCGAATACTGGATTTAGTTTGGACATTGCCTCCAAGGACGTGTCCCTTATGCAACCATCTTCTTCTATCACGCCATCGTCTAATGTGATTGGACAAATCTCAGATTTAAGGTAACCGTTATCCCTAGCATAGATTGATTTCATGTGCGATTCTAGAGCAAATTCTTCTTGAGAAGATCTAGAAATATTCCACTTTTCAGCTACATTCTCTGCTGTAATTCCCATATTTATGTAAGCGTCTGGAAATACTTTCTCAAGATCGGGGTGCGGGCTCCAATTGAATCCCCTTCTCTTGATTCTACTCATTGACTCTATACCTCCGCACAGAAAGCAATCTCCCCAACCACTCTCAATGTTTGAGGCGGCGACAAGTATAGCCTGCATTGATGACCCGCATAGCCTATTGATAGTCATCCCGGGGACCTTGTCAGGCATTCCGCCCAGGAACGTTAGTAGTCTGCCAATATTGTATCCCTGTTCTCCTTCGGGGTATGCACAACCTACTATGATATCATCAATTTCGCTTAGGTTGATAGGATTCCTATCCAACAACGACTTGGTGACTTGACCTAATAATTCATCAGGGCGGATTTCGGACAGCTTTCCCTTGTGCGATCGATGGAAAGGGCTCCTCATCCAATCGACAATTACAGCTCTCACGTGTACTGGAGGCAGAAGGGGGAGATTAATGCTTGGTGGTTAAATCAATGTAGGCCACAGACCGAGAGGTTCTTGAGATGACTTCAACTGGGAGGGATGATAATATGATTAGAGAGTGTACCAAACCCGGTTGTATCAAGTATTTTGCGGACGATGATCTATGTCCGGCGTGTAACGGCGAGGGTAAGTTCATAATGAGAGGCAATGAAAGAGATTCACTAGCCAGAAGGTTGGCTTTAGCTCTAAGGCACGCTCCTGAGAAATTTGATTTGGAGATGGATATCAATGGCTGGATAGATATCAAGGACATTATCAGGCAATTCAAGAGTTCCAATGAGAGGAGATATCATTGGTTGAGGCCTCATCACTTTAGGGCAATTGCAGAGACTGATCCAAAGGGAAGATACGAAATTAGGGGTAATGTGATCAGAGCTACCTACGGACACAGTCTGGAAATTGAGTTGGATCTACCGACTGATAACATACCCCCCTCTCTGTTCTATCCCTGTTCTCCAGATGAGGCGGAAAATCTTCTCGAGGTGGGCATTACCCCTAGTGGAAGATCCCATGTTCATCTTTCAGCCACAGTAAGATCGGCCGCTGAAGCTGGTAAAGTCCATCACAGTAGTCCTACAATATTGGAGGTGGATACTGCATCCATGGTCGCATCAGGAGAGACCGTATGGCACGCAGGAGTTACCGTTTACTTGGTAGACTCGGTAGCGGGAGAATACTTGAGCATACTACCACACGATGACCCTGAGTTCCAACTGGCTAGAGCAAAATGGGATGAAGAGGAGTAGTTAATTCTCTTCTCCACATATCGGACAGAAACTGAGATCCTCTACTAAATCAGAGGAGCATTTGACGCATTTCTTCCCATCCTTAGTAGATACAGCATGGTCCCTATTATCTACTGACCTTACTGAGGAGCTCCTCTCAATGAATGGAGAGGGGGATTCAAGAGACTCTAATTTCTCTAAAGACTCTCTAAAGTATATCGCTTCTGATATCGCAGATTCAATATGTGATCTTCTCCTATCCCTCTCGATGGGATCTTCGATATGCTGTGTAGCAACTAGCTTAGATTGAAGCCACCTCTGAAAGATTTCAATTTCCCCGGCGTCGGACATGTATCTTCCAAACCCCAATAAGAAATGAACCTTTCAATAATACGATAGGAGAACCCAAATCTAATCAGTGCCTCAGACCTACATGGCCGCGAAGGTGGTAATGAAGTTGGGAGGTGGGCTTATCACGGATAAATCCTCATTTAAGACCCCCAAAAAAGAAGTTATCGACTCCATATGTAACGAGATCTCGAAGATAATTGCTGATGGACATTCGGTAATACTAATCCACGGAGCTGGTTCATTTGGACATCTACTTGCCAAGAAATGGTCTTTAGCGGGGGGTGTTGATGATGAAATTTCAGAGCAACAACGTGATGCAGTATTGAAAGTTAGGTCAGACATGGCCGAGCTATGTAAATATGTGACTGATTCTTTGAGTAGTTTCGGGGTCAAATTTGCAGTCTTTCCACCTTCAGTGTGGGCTATGGAAACAGGAAAGAACTTCGTTGGTGACTTGGATATCTTTGAGAATACACCTAAAGGCACTGTTCCAGTATCCTTTGGAGATGTCGTCAGGGTCAGCGGAGGGGCAGAATTTGGCATACTTTCGGGAGATGATTTAATGGCTAGGATATCACTTGAATTGCCTTCTGTTACACATTCTATCTTCCTACTTGGAGACGTAGATGGGATGATGGATATGCCACCAAATACTGAAGGATCAAGCCTCGTGCCGATTTGGAGTGCTGAGGAACATATCGAAACTTCGCACAATTCCGAACAGGACGTAACAGGAGGAATTGAGTTGAAGGCGACCAGGGCTTCGCAAATATCAAGAGGCGTTGATGAAGTTTGGTTCATTAATGGAAATCACCCAGAAAGAATTAGTCAGCTTCTAGATGGAGGCTCCACCATTGGTACCAAAATACTTGGATGATTGGATTCTGTTATATGTCGAGGGTTTCTCGGAATGTCATGGTTGATGGTGGAAACGCTCTCTCTGGGTACGATAAGTCGCAGGCAGAGATGATGGCTGAGCGTTGTATTCTAGTTGATCTTAAAGATAATATGATTGGTTCCGAGAGTAAGTTAGCCTGTCACATTGAAGAAAATCTACTCCATAGAGCATTTAGTGTCTTAATTTTCGATTCCGAGAATAGATTATTAATTCAACAGAGGTCTCACGATAAAATCACCTTTCCTGGAATTTGGGCGAATAGCTGTTGTAGCCATCCATTAGACATTGAGGGTGAGAATGGAGACCCAATACAGGGTTGTATTAATGCGGCGAAGAGGAAGCTTCCCCAAGAGCTGGGAATAGATCAGGATATTGCAAACTCTATGGAATTCTTCCATCTTGGTTCATTTCAGTATAAATGCAGATGGAATGAAGAATGGTTAGAGAACGAAGTAGACCATGTTTTGATTACAAGAGTCGATTCATTAGAT
>CAXHFZ010000139.1:0-3668 GCA_964016325.1 uncultured Candidatus Poseidoniales archaeon
ATGTCCAGGTAAAGAATCTGAGTTGCCTGTATTTTTAATTGTACATGTGATAATTAGCGTGTCTGAGAATTCCAGAACATCTGGGCTCTGGACACATGAAGAAATCTCTATTACAGGCTGTGGACTAACTAGTTGTACATCTAAATCTGGGATTTGTTCCGAATACCAACTCAAAGGATTCACAGAAATTTCAATCCTGTCTAGTCCCGGACTAGGATCAGTAATCTTAATCTCGAGTTGTCTCACACCCTGGTTGAGCGTGATTGTGAATTTCTGGAGTTCTTTTGAGATACCCGATTCAAATTCATTTATCGAAACCTGGACATTTCTTTGGGGCCCGTCTGTGAGAGATATCCAATAGTCAATTGATAATCCATTAGAAACTGACCAGTCACTTGATGAAAGGCCTAATCTGACTTCCTGATGCGGAAGAATTGTAATTGTATGGTTTCCAGATAATTCCGGAGATACCCCTCCTAAATCACTGTTGATTTTCCACTGGAACCATTTTTCACCATATGAAGAAAAGTTGAAATCTACTGAAATTTCCCTGCTGGAGCCTGGACTGATTAAAACAGGCTCTCCTGAGAATAATGCCGTTGAATCTATATCGTAGAGAGAGAGCATTACTGATCCTTCCGAATCCCCTTCATTACCCACCAATATTGAAGCTGTAAGAATATCGCCAATATACGCCGGTTCGCCTGTTATTGCGATTGACGCCTCTCCCGCTGAAGTGAAGAGTATTGGATTTGGAGACACTGTAATATGTATGGATTCAGAAATGATGGAAGTAGAATTTTCTATTGAAATTTCAAATTTTAGTGTCATTATCCCTTCATTCAGAGGACCTAGGGTCATCTCAGATAGTCGATCGTCATTGGCATCCCATGTCTCGTTTTGACCAACCGATGCGTGCCATACCCCTTCAGAAAGTAATTTTAATTTCCAACTACCATTTATACTCTGATTTCCTGTATTACTCACCTGCACTGTTATTCTCACATAATCGCCATCGGAAAATGTTTCGTTACCATTCGGCAATGATGTAGACTGATCGATAACTATTATTTCCCAGTCAGTAGACTCTTGAATTTCTAATTCGGATAACTGTGAGTCATCGGCAGATGCAGAATTGGAGGAAATAAGTAAGAAAGAGAGTAATATGATGTATGATACGGTATGCTTCATATCCTCACCTAAAAACTTCCGAGATGTGAGGGCGTATGAAACAAACCCCTTCTAAGGTCACATAGTGACCTTTAACCGACAGTACCGGCTGGAGCCAAACACAATGGACGTCCAACATTTGCTAGAGGTAAAACCCATTGAGCTAGCTGAGAGCTTACTAGCGCGATGGAAGGCATTAGAAGAACAACTCCCCAATGTAATTAGGAATCTGGAGGCAGAGGAGGAAGCTCTCTCCCCCCGTGTTAAGAGAGCAGTTGAATCTCACAGGAAAGCAAATGAAATTGTAGCTGAAAAGAAGACCCAAAGGGATTCTTCACAAGCCGTTGCTAGAGCGAAATTATCCGAAGTTAAAGAATCAATAGAGTTACTCTCTGAGAAGGGAGGGATGGTTAGTCTAGACCCCGAGTGGAGGAAAGTAAAGCTTCTTGAAGAGCTTGAGGATATAGAAGATAAAATAGAAACCTCAGCATTGGACCACAAAGAGGAGGGGAAGCTGATTGCCAAGCGTAAGAAGCTCATTGAAAAGAATGAGAAATGGCTCAAAGAAAGGAGAGAGTCTAATCCTGAGATGTCTAAGTATGTTGATTCAAGGAAGACTATGATTTCCAATTTTAGAATTTCAGAAGTGGCACATTCAAGGATGCTCAGGGCAGTGGAAAAGGCACAGCCTCTGTATGAAAAAAAGGTATTACTACAGTCTGAAATCAGGGACATAAGGAGACAGTTAGATAGAGCTAGAGAGCTATACGCCCAGTCATCAGATGCGATTTCACTTTGGGAAGGAAAAATATCTACAGGCTTCGGTGATAGCTCTACGGGATTTGATGACCTTCTCTCAGACATGAATAGGGTGTTAGATGGCGGTGCTTCTTCGTTTGCGAGGAAGAAATCCAAGAAGAAGGAGGAAGAAGAATGAGTGAAGATAATCCCGCCAGCTCATTCAGTGACCTAGAAGATCTTGATGGTCATGAGGTTCAAGAGATGAGGAGCGGCCTTGAGAGAGAGTTAGGTTCTATCGAGAGCGAAAAGAGAGACCTGCGTTCAGAGAGGATGGATCTAGTTAACAGAGTTAGGATTCTCCGTGGCATAGTTGGAAAGATGGAAGGGGCCAATTCAGAGAGAAGGGGACTATTAAGAAAATTTCACGAAATAAGAAAAGCTGCTGATTCATCTAGGAAAAGGAGAGACGATGTGAATAGGCTTATTCCCCCCCCAATGGATGTATTGAAGGATTGGCTATCTGAGACATATAGGAGATTGACTACCATTGACAATGACTTGACAGCTGTTCCCACGCTCTCGCGAGAGTTGGAGGCATTCAGAAGGTTTTTTGAAATTCAAGCATCTATTTCAAAAAAGGCCGAATCGGAAACAGCACACTCCGAATACGTAGAGAAAGCCAAGGAAATGAGAGATGTTACAATAAAGCTTGATGCTGGACGAAAGGAAAAAGAGGTATTAGAGAATGAAGCTGCATCAGAGTCCGGAAATGAAAATAAGACCAGTAGAGCAGAGGTTAGTAAAATTAGTAAGAGGATTTCAAAAATCGATAAGCGGATTGATGTGATCGAGTCCAAAAGGAAGTCGTTGAAGAAAGGGCTATCCAGAATTAAGACTTATCAGAAGATAACTGGTGGAAGAAATAGGAAAGTCAGGTTTTCTGAAATCAAAGCCAAAGCCAAAACAGGTGGCTCACTGAGTACTGTAGAACTAGATGCGCTCATGGGATCGGGAAGACTATCGGACTTGACTGGGGGAGGTGGAGACATTGGGACCGAAGTTGGTACCAAAAATACCCCTACTAAGAAGAAGAGAAGGATTGGTGTCTCTCGAAGGGGACCTAGAAAAGGTAATCTTGCAACTAAGAGAGAAGATTAAGTAAATTTCTGCTCTACTATGTGCTTAAATGTCAGTACAAATTCGGTAATGGTGGGGTCACATATTGGAGCTCGACGAGATAATGGAAGTTTTTGCTCCAGCGAAGCAATCTCTTGAGTCAGGATTAGACGAGAAGCGTGAGTTACGTGACGAATTGAATGCCAAAGTTAGAGCATACTTGGATACGAGGAATGAGGTAAATAGGCAGGTCAAGGAGCTGATTTCCGAAGTAAGGTCACAGAAGGAGATTCGTGATGAGGCCAATACCAGAGTCAAGGATCTAAAGCTCGAAAGAGCCGTTAAATCAGATGAATTAAAAATAATCAGAACAGAATTAAGGGAAATATTGTCTAGATTGGAAGATAGCGGTGAGAAATTAAAGAGAAATTCTGGACCCTCACCTGCTAAAATTCGGGCGAAGATGGATGCTCTTGAAAGGAAGTACGAAAGAGGAGGCTTCACAGGCGCCAGTGAGAAGGGTTTCTTTAGAGAAATGAAGAAGCTCAGTCAAGAGTTGAAGGAAGCGAAAGAGTCGAATAAAGATGGAGGGAGGCTTAGCGACTTGAAGTCCAGTGTCCGTAGCGCTGAAAGGGCCCAGG